>NZ_JACARN010000176.1:0-421 GCF_013386605.1 Pseudomonas sp. IPO3749
TGGCAGCTGTACGCGGGTTAGCAGACCGGTCAATAGGAAAACCAGCGCACCCGAAGGTGCCCCGCGCACAGCCACCATAAACGCAGATGTGAACCGTGTGCCCATTGAAGTCAGGCTGCTAAACCCGATCACTGAAGTTCAGCGACGGAGCGAAGACTAGCCACCGATCCCGGCAGGCACAAGGCGGCGAGGATTGTCTAGGAAACGTCCTGCAATTAAAAGCGACACGCCTTGCTGGCCCTTTACAAACCATGACCAAATGCCATCTACCGCACTCTGCGTTTAATAAATTCAAGATGCTTACGCGATATCCTGTGGCTAGCGGGCTTGTCGAATCGTCTCACCGCCCGCGTTGGGCTGCGCAGCAGCCTCACAACCAGGCAGCGCGGCCAGATATGTAAACGATGTCCCGGGTTTGTAC
>NZ_JACARN010000023.1:0-76638 GCF_013386605.1 Pseudomonas sp. IPO3749
ACGGTGTCCAAGTGATAAATACTGGTGGCTTCCAGGGCAATTGAGCTTTGCGCAGGCAGCGTTTTGAGCCAGCGGCCAAGAGTTTCTCGGTCGTTAGCGACGATTTGAATGGTTTCCAAGTCTTCACGGTAAGCGACGATTTCGGCCTTAGCCACATCGATACCTACGACCGTTGGCGAGTTAAGGATTGTCATAACGAATCCTCGAAGCTAGGGTTTATATGCTTGTTGGGGTCTACCGGAGCGCTGGCTTGCCTCTATCGTCGGTTTTTACCGATGCATTCCTTATCGGCGCTTTGGGTAGAAGGGGCGGGACGAGAAGTCTCCCACGGTCCGTACTGGCTAGAGTCGGAATCGGGCTTTTAGTCCCGCCCACCCCTTCAAGTCTAAACATACAAGCGGGCTTGCTCGCGAAGGGGACGATACGGTCTTCGAGACTAGCCCCATTCCCTTCAATTCCGTACCATTCCCCGCCTTATCCCCCGCATTACCCTGGTACTTCATGAACCTCACCCGTCTGCGCGCCGATGCTCTGGCCGGCCTCACCACGTCTTTTGCGTTGCTGCCCGAATGCATCGCCTTTGCCCTGGTGGCCCACCTCAACCCGCTGATGGGGCTCTATGGCGCCTTTATCATCTGCACATTGACCGCATTGTTCGGCGGCCGCCCCGGCATGGTGTCCGGTGCGGCGGGCTCGATGGCGGTGGTGATCGTGGCGTTGGTGGTGCAACACGGCGTGGAATACCTGCTGGCGACGGTGTTGCTAGGCGGGTTGATCATGGTCGCCTTCGGCCTGCTGCGCCTGGGCAAGCTAGTACGCATGGTGCCGCACCCGGTAATGCTGGGGTTCGTGAATGGCCTGGCGATCATCATTGCCCTGGCGCAGTTGGAGCATTTCAAGAGCGGTGAACACTGGCTCAGCGGCACGCCGCTGTACGTGATGATCGGCCTGGTGCTGGTGACCATGGCCATCGTCTACCTGCTGCCGCGCATCACCCGCGCGGTGCCGCCTGCATTGGTGGCGATCCTCGGCGTGGGCTTGGCGGTGTACCTGCTAGGCCTGCCGACCCGCACCTTGGGCGACATGGCCCACATCGCCGGCGGCCTGCCGACGTTCGCCCTGCCGCAGATCCCCTGGACCTTGGAAACCCTGGGCATCATCGCGCCCTATGCGTTCCTGATGGCCATGGTCGGCCTGCTGGAAACCTTGCTGACCCTCAACCTCACCGATGAAATCACCGAAACCCGTGGCTACCCGGACCGCGAAAGCGTGGCCCTGGGCGCGGCGAATATGGTCTCGGGACTGTTTGGCGGCATGGGCGGCTGCGCGATGATCGGGCAAACCGTGATCAACCTCAGCTCCGGCGGGCGCGGGCGCTTCTCCGGCGTGTTGGCCGGGGTGATGATCCTGTTGTTCATCCTGTTCCTGTCGCCGTTTATCGAGCGGATCCCGCTGGCGGCGCTGGTGGGTGTGATGTTCGTGGTGTCCCAGCAGACCTTCGCCTGGGCGTCCTTGCGGGTGATCAACAAGGTGCCGCTCAATGACGTGCTGGTGATTATCGCGGTGACGGTGATCACTGTGTTCACCGACCTGGCCACGGCCGTGCTGTGCGGGATTGTGATTGCGGCGCTGAACTTCGCCTGGCAACAGGCGCGCGAGCTGTATGCCGATGAACACCTGGAGGCCGATGGCAGCAAGCTCTATCGTCTGCATGGCACCTTGTTCTTTGCCTCGACCACGCCGTTCCTCAACCAGTTCGACCCGGCCAACGACCCGGCCCAGGTGACGCTGGATTGCCGTCACCTGAGCTTTGTCGACTATTCAGCCATTGCTGCGTTGATGACCCTGCGTGAGCGTTACACCAAGGCCGGCAAGCACCTGCGGGTGCTGCATTTGTCGGAGCGCTGCAAGAAGCTGCTCAAGCGCGCCCGGGTCCATCATGAGTAAGTGATCACGGCCCGACTAGGTCTTCCAACTCCTGGGCGCGGGTCTGGGTCATTTCCAGCAGGCAGGCGGAGCCGTTGACCTGGTCGATGGTGCCGCCGGTCGCGGAGCCGGCGAAGCCGCAATTGGCATCACGGTATTTTATCCACAGGCGCTGCACGTCTTGCAGTTGCTGCTTGCGCGCACCTTCCTGGGCGGCGAGGGCGGTCTTGTAGGCTTTGTTCAGGCGCGTGTCCTGCACCTTGGCTTCCTTGGCGTTGCAATTGACCATGTCTGCGGTCGTGTTGGCGCTGTCCATGCATTTTTTCAACGCCGCGTTATCGGCGGCCGACGCAGTGCCGCACAGGGCGAGTAACAAAGCGCTGGCGGCGAGGGAGGTGCGAATCATGGTCGATTTTCCTGGGCATGAGGGGAGGCGCATTCTATGACTCGATGGCGGCGTTTGAGTTTCCAGCATCTTCTGATCTTCATGTAAGAACACCCCCCGAATTTTCATGGGCGACCGTTGGGCATATCCCAACGCGACAGCGCTTATCTGTGGGCGAAAATTACTTTCATAAAAATTGAAAATACTCTTCGGTAATGATTTATGAGTTTCACAACCAATTCGACGTGACCCTTTCCGAGGAGTACCGCATGGCCGCATCACCGGGCTTCGGGCTATTGGCATACGCTGCCATCGCCATCATTGCATTGATCGTGCTAATTGCACGTTACCGGCTCAACCCGTTTATCGTCATCACCCTGGTGTCCATTGGCCTGGCGCTGATGGCCGGGATGCCGGCGGACACCATTATGGGCTCGTATGAAGCCGGCGTCGGCAAGACCTTGGGGCATATCGCCCTGGTGGTGGCGCTGGGCACCATGCTCGGCAAGATGATGGCTGAGTCCGGCGGTGCCGAGCAGGTGGCGCGCACGTTGATCAACCGTTTTGGCGAGCGTAACGCGCACTGGGCCATGGTGTGCATCGCCTTCCTGGTGGGGCTGCCGCTGTTTTTCGAGGTCGGTTTTGTGTTGCTGGTGCCGATTGCCTTTACCGTGGCGCGGCGTGTGGGCGTGTCGATCCTGATGGTCGGTTTGCCGATGGTCGCCGGCCTGTCGGTGGTGCATGCGCTGGTGCCGCCGCACCCGGCGGCGATGATGGCCGTGCTGGCGTACAACGCGTCGGTGGGGCAGACCGTGCTCTACGCGATTCTGATCGGTATCCCCACGGCAATCATCGCAGGTCCCGTCTACGCCAAATTCATCGTGCCGCGTATTCATCTGCCGGCGGAGAATCCGCTGGAACGCCAGTTCATCGACCGCGAACCGCGTACCCGCTTGCCGAGCTTTGCGCTGACCATGGGCACCATCCTGTTGCCGGTGGTGTTGATGATGATCGGCGGTTGGGCCAATGTGATTTCCACGCCGGGCACCGGTTTCAATCAGTTCCTGTTGTTTATCGGTAACTCGGTGATCGCGCTGCTGGTGGCGACCTTGGTGAGCTTCTGGACCTTGGGTATCGCCCAGGGCTTCAACCGCGAGTCGATCCTCAAGTTCACCAACGAATGCCTGGCGCCGACCGCGAGCATCACCTTGCTGGTGGGCGCGGGCGGCGGTTTGAATCGCATTCTGGTGGATGCGGGGGTGACCAACGAAATTCTCGGCCTGGCCCATGCTTTCCATCTGTCGCCGTTGGTGATGGGCTGGCTGTTTGCTGCGCTGATGCGTATTGCCACGGGCTCGGCCACCGTCGCCATGACCACCGCGTCCGGCGTGGTGGCGCCGGTTGCGATGGGCCTGGGTTATCCACACCCTGAATTGCTGGTGTTGGCCACCGGCGCGGGTTCGGTGATCTTTTCCCACGTGAACGACGGCGGCTTCTGGCTGATCAAGGAATACTTCAATATGACGGTGATCCAGACCTTCAAGACCTGGACCGTACTGGAGACTCTGATTTCTGTGGTCGCCTTCGGTCTTACGTATGGTCTGTCCTGCATTCTGTAACCCGGAGCCCCCATGGACATCCTCTACCAGATCCGCGCCCGCCAGGACTCTTTTAGCGCCGGCGAAGGGCGTATCGCCAAGCTGATGCTCGATGACGTGGGCTTTGCCGCGTCGGCCAGTCTGGAAGCGTTGTCCCAACGGGCCGAGGTCAGCACGGCCACCTTGTCACGCTTTGCACGCAGCGTAGGTTGCCGAGATCTGCGTGACTTGCGCCTGCAATTAGCCCAGGCCAGTGGCGTCGGCAGCCGCTTCCTCGACCCTGCGGGGTTGCCGGAGCAGTCGGCGTTTCATCGGCAGATCCTGGGGGATATCGAAGGGACCTTGCGTCAGCACTTGTCGGGGTTCAACCAGGCGGGTTTCGTTGATGCAGTGAGCCTGCTGGGCAAGGCGCGGATGATCCATGCGTTCGGCATGGGCGGCCCGTCGAGCCTGTGCAGCGATGAGTTGCAGGTGCGCCTGGTGCGCTTGGGTTATCCGATTGCCGCTTGCCACGACCCGGTGATGATGCGCGTCACGGCGGCGACGCTGGGACCCGAGCATGCGCTGATTGTGTGCTCCCTGACCGGCCTCACCCCCGAGTTGCTCGACGTAGTGACCCTGGCGCGCAACTACGACGCGCGCATCGTCGCCATCACCCTGGCGGATTCGCCCTTGGCGCAGTTGGCCGATGTACTGCTACCACTGCAACCGGCCGAAACCAGTTTTATCTACAAGCCCACCGCGGCGCGCTACGGAATGCTGCTGGCCATCGACTTGCTCGCCACCGAGTTGGCCTTGGCCCTGCCGGACGACAACCAGGAACGCCTGCGCCGGATCAAGCTGGCCCTGGACGATTATCGCGGCGGCCCCGACAGCCTGCCGCTTGGAGACTGATATGAAGTACGACACGCTGATCCGCCAGGCGCTGATCATTGATGGCAGCAACACCCCCGGCTACGTCGCCGATGTGGGACTGCGCGACGGGCGCATCGAGACGATCGGTGACCTGTCTGCCGCGACGGCCGAGCATGAAATCGATGCGAACGGACGCGTGTTGGCGCCGGGTTTTATCGACGTGCACACCCACGATGACACCGTGGTGATCCGCCAGCCGCAGATGCTGCCCAAGCTCAGCCAGGGCGTGACCACGGTGATTGTCGGCAACTGTGGCATCAGCGCGTCGCCGGTGACGTTGCGCGGTGATCCACCGGACCCGATGAACCTGTTGGGCAGCGCTTCGGCGTTTGTTTATCCGCGTTTCAGCGACTACCGAGTAGCGGTCGAAGAGGCTCATCCGGCGGTCAACGTCGCCGCGTTGATCGGCCATACGGCGCTGCGCAGCAACCATATGGACGACCTGCATCGAACCGCTTCAGTGGATGAAATCACCGCCATGCGCGTGCAGCTGCAAGAGAGCCTCGAAGCCGGTGCCCTCGGTTTATCCACAGGCCTGGCCTACGCCAGTGCGTTCAATGCCTCGACCGACGAGGTGCTACAACTCACTGAAGAACTCACCGCGTTCGGTGCGGTGTACACCACCCATTTGCGCAGTGAGTTCGAACCGGTGCTGGAGGCGATGGACGAGGCGTTCCTGATCGGCCGGCATGCCAAGGCGCCGGTGATCATTTCCCACCTCAAATGTGCTGGCGCCGGTAACTGGGGGCGTAGTCCGCAGCTGCTGGCGTCGCTGGAGCTGGCGGCGAAAACCCACCCGGTGGGCTGTGATTGCTATCCCTATGCGGCGAGTTCTTCGACCCTGGACCTCAAGCAGGTGACCGACGCGTTTCGGATCACCATTACCTGGTCGACGCCGCATCCCGAAGTGGGCGGGCGTGATTTGCAGGACATCGCCGCTGAGTGGGATGTTGCGTTGATGGACGCAGCCCGTCGGCTACAACCGGCAGGGGCGGTGTATTACGGGATGGATGAGGCGGATGTGCGACGGATCCTGGCGCATCCGTTGTCGATGGTCGGGTCGGACGGGTTGCCGGAGGATCCGTTCCCGCATCCGCGCTTGTGGGGGGCATTTCCAAGGGTGTTGGGGCACTTCAGCCGGGATGTGGGGTTGTTCCCACTGCACACCGCCGTGCACAAGATGACCGGGTTGTCGGCGGCGCGGTTTGGTTTGGCTGAACGGGGTGAAATCCGTGAAGGGCACTGGGCAGACCTGGTGCTGTTCGACCCGTTGCGCGTACGCGATGTGGCGGACTTCAAGGAGCCGCAGCGCGCGGCGGAAGGCATTGACGGGGTGTGGGTCAACGGCGTGTTGAGCTACAGCGACGGGCAGGCGAACGGTCAGCGGCCGGGTCGGTTCCTGGCGCGCAGTGGGGATTTGCGTCGGGGTTTTTCGTCTCTATAGTGGTCGCTCAATTAAACGGAGCGGTTGCCATGCACTTAGGAAAAGTCATCCCCATTCTGCGGATTTTCGACGAGGCTAAAGCGTTGGAATTCTACGTCGATTTTTTGGGGTTCAAGGTGGATTGGCAGCATCGTTTCGAGGCGAATTTCCCGCTGTATTTGCAGGTTTCGCTGGGCGAGTGTGTGTTGCACCTGACCGAGCATCATGGTGACGCATCGCCAGGCGCAGCGGTGCGGATTCAGGCTCAGGGTGTGGACGCTTACCAGCAGCAGTTGCTGGGCAAGGATTACCGATATGCCAAGCCAGAGGTAGAGGAAACGCCATGGGGCTCGCGGGAGATGAGCATCAAGGATCCGTTTGGGAACCGTGTGGTGTTTGTTGACGAAGGCGAGGGTTGAGGGGTAAATCGCAGGCAATAAAAAACCGCCTTAGTAGGGCGGTTTTTTTTTGCAAACCCAGTTAGTGGCTGGGGTTGCGATTTCACAGGAAGCACTGACGTGTTGGAGATACTACTGCTGCGTTGGCGCTTTAAGCAAGACCTCACGGTAAATGGTTTTTCACCACGCTAATGCTCGGTTTCTTTTGGTTGAAGTCTGCAAAGAACAGCAACAACTATTAAGGCCGAGCAGACTGTGTCTGTCACACCTTGGCGTGGGGTACTGAGCTAGTATCGCCCTCGTTCTACGTTCATCGTGAGGTAGGTTGGCTGGGTTCGCGCGCAAATTTTGGACCGACTGCCACGGGCTAGTAATCCGTGCCGGATTGATGCGGAAGGACCATAAGCCCGGCCACCTCAAAGGACGCATTGACCCGCGTCCGAAGGCTCACGTGTTCCGGTAAGTGTGCTGGAGGTAAGGCCCAACTTAAGGAGGGCCGAGTATGTCTAAGTTTGCCTGTGGCGAGGGAGCTTGCTCCCGTTGGGCTGCGTAGCAGCCCCGAAGCATTCACCGTGTTCTCAACTTCAAATCGGCATCAAGTTGATTAGGGCCGCTTCGCGGCCCAACGGGAGCAAGCTCCCTCGCCACAGTGATTGTGTTTCTTACACCCGGAAATGGCTGACCATCTGCTGCAACTGGCTACCCAACCGTGCCAGTTCAACACTCGACTTGGCGGTCTCGTCACTTGCCGTAGCGGTCTGCTCCGACACATCCCGCACATTCACAATGCTGCGGCTGATCTCTTCAGCCACGGCGCTCTGCTGCTCGGCGGCGGCGGCAATCTGCTGGTTCATCGACTGGATATTCGACACCGTACGGGTGATGTTCTCCAGTGACACACCGGCCTTGCGCGTCAGCTCGACACTGCTGTCAGTGAGGCTGCGGCTGTTGTTCATCACGTTGGCGACTTGCTGGGTGCCGTTCTGCAACCCGGCGACCAGGCCTTCGATTTCCTCGGTGGATTTTTGCGTGCGCTGGGCCAGGCCGCGCACTTCGTCAGCCACTACGGCAAACCCTCGGCCGGCTTCACCCGCCCGTGCGGCTTCGATCGCCGCGTTGAGGGCCAGCAGGTTGGTCTGTTCCGCGACAGCCTTGATCACGTCCATCACGCTGCCGATCTTGTTGCTCTCTTGTTGCAGGTGGGTCATTGCGTCGGTGGAGCGCGCCACTTCAGCAGCCAGGCGTTCGATCTGGGCGATGGCCTCGGCCACCACCTTGTCGCCTGCGCGGGCTTGGCCATCCGCATCGGCGGCGGCCAGGGAAGCCTGCTCGGCGTTGCGCGCCACTTCCTGCACGGTGGCAGTCATTTCGTGCATCGCCGTGGCGACCTGGTCGGTCTCGATCTTCTGGCTGTTCACACCGGCGCTGGTCTGCTCGGTCACGGCCGACAGTTCTTCGGCGGCGCTGGCGATCTGAGTCACGCCGTCGCGAATACCGCTGATCAATTCGCGCAAGGTCGTGCCCATGCGCTGAATGCCTTGTTGCAGCACGCCCAGTTCATCGCGGCGGGTGACCTGGATGTTGTGGCTCAAGTCGCCGGAGGCAATGCGCTCCACCACGGCCAGGGTTTCCTGGATCGGGCGGGTGATCTGGCGGGTGATGACCCATGCGGCGATCACGCCAACCAGCAGTGCCAGCAAGGTGCTGATCAATTGCAGGCTGCGGGCTTGGGCGCTCTCTGCGTCACGGCGGGTCAGCTGGATGTCGTACAGTTTGTCGCTGATCGTGACGATATCAGCGCCTTGGGTGGTCATTTCCGCGCGGGCGGTGACGATGTTTGCGTTGGCGGCCTTGTAGTTCTGCACGGCGCTGCGGTAGGCACCCAAGGCGGTTTCCAATGCAGTCAGCGCGCTTTGCTGGCTGGCGCCAAAGGCTGCGCTGAGGTCTTTCAAACCGGCGATGGCTTTTTCAATCTGAGCGGCAGCGCGGGCTTCGGTTTCCGGGCTGACGTTGCCGGTGTAGCCACGCACTTCGTAGCGAGCCAACTGGAATTGCATCTTGGCGTCGGCCACCGCCTGGAACTGAGCCAGGTGCTCCGAACTGTCGGGCATTTGCTTCACGCTGGTTTCCAATGCGTTGATCTGCGCATTGGCGATATCCGCCTTGTCGCCCATCACCTGGCGAGAGGCGTTGCCGTTGCGGTAGGCCTCGCGCATTTTATTCAGTGACTGCTGGTAAGCGGTGATGATGGATTTCTGCTCGTTGAGCAGCTTGAGGTTTTCCGGGCTCTTGAAGCTGTCGAGCAGTTTCTGTTGCTGGGCAGCGAAGGCATCCAGGTTGGTCTGTACGTTCTGGGCTACGGCTTCGTCGCCGTTGGCCAGCATGTACTGCAGGCGCACGATACGTAGTTTGGTCAGCGAGGCGTTGAGCTGAGTGATGTCGCTCATCCAGTTGCTGCGGTCAATCAGGCCGCCCAGGCTGGTCCAGCCGGTCAGTGCCAGGATCGAGGTAAGGACCAGCACCAGGCCGAAGCCCAGGCCCAGTTTGAGATTGACGCTGATGTTGCCGAACCAGCTATTCATCGAATGCTCCGCAAAGTTGATGTCTGTCTGCTGGACGGTGTTGTTGTTTGAGCCAGCCAAAGTGTGTAGGTGTCTATCGGCGGCAGGGTGCGAATCTGAAATGTTTTTTCAGTGGGGCGATGAAAGGCGAGCCCCGCCCGATGACCTGGCGAGGCTGAACGCTGTACCTGTCAGGTTATTTGGGTTAGCCCTATACCACCTGCCCTACCGGGGGTCTTGAGCAGGTCGATCAAGAGCGAAAGACTATAAAAACGACGATCCCTGATGTCTTCCCAATACTCGATGAAGTACCGGCCTCTATCATCGATCTGAAACGGCGTCGTGACGATTTGCCCACTGCGTGAGCGGTGAACCAGGTTAACTTCAAAATCGCTTGGGTATTCGATGAAGAACTGCCCAACCTGCTTGAGCCTGGTGCGGTCGGGCAGCGTTGGGTGCCGAGGCTCGGGGTCTTTAATGTTGCTCACATCAAGCCGGAAGTCACTGCGCACGGCTACGATCGGGTTCTGTTCCGATACGGTGTGCCAGCCGCCGCTGCGTAGCGATTTTGCACGGCTTGGATAGGTATCGAACACATGTACACTGATTGCTTCCTGCAACTCGACGAGGCCCGGAACACCCTGGTGCATATTGGTATGGGTGGCGCCTACAAAACCCACCCACTTATGGGCGCCCTGGGCGAGTTGATCGGCCTTGATCACCTCGTTGGCGAAATAACTGAACAATTCGCCCCGGCCGGCATTGCCTGAGAGGCCTTTGACGTTATAGCTGACGGTGCAATCCAGCGCACGCACGCGCAGCCCGTACTTATTTGCCGTTTTGACGATATTCGTGAAGTTGTCAGGGCCGCTGTACCTAGGCATATGGCCGCTATCGAGGTACTTCAGGTAGTTTTTCAAGACCGCCGGCATTTTCGAGGTGCGGTGGTAGGTATCCAGTGCCTCCTGGTGCAAGTCGCTGAGCAAGTGTTCTATGTACAGGGTTTTGACGCCCTGCTTTTTCAGCAACTGCATGTGCTCGTTCAATAGTTTTTTGGCGGACCTCTGGATGTGGCTTTCGCCGATCACCAAGCCGAGTTTGTGTTGGTATACCTGTTCGATAAACATCTTCTCGCTTGCCGTAGAAATCTGCGTCAGAGGCGCGCGCGGGGTGGGCGTGTAGTTGGCGAAAGCGCTTTCAGCGGCGCGGGCCAAGCGGCTGCGCGTAGTGCGAAATATGCGCAAGGCTTCGGCTTTGGTGGGCTCGACATATACGTATTGCGTGTCCAGCCCATGACGGCTCGTTTGCATCTCCCAAATGCGCGGGTGAATGTCGCGCGGCAGGTCGAACTCAGCGAAATGAGTCGCCGCAGTAGAAGGCGGCGAAACGGTTCCCGAGGTGCTGGGTGCCGCAGCGGTCATTGTCATCGACAAGGTGTAATCCCCGCGGGACTGGGCGAGCGCAGTGGTGTCGGGAGTTACGCCCGTGGGCTGTCCGGAGGCTACATCCTCGATGCGCAGCGCCAGCGTGTTTTCCAGCTCCGCCAGCCCGGCCACGCGTTCATAGGTGCCCAGGCGATCCGACGCCACCAGGGCAACCCAGCCTTCGCCCGGGTTGTCGCTCAGGTTGTTTTCAATCGCGGTGTGGGAATAGAAGTTGCGCAGTTTACTGCTGCGTGGGGTAAAGCGTGATTCGTCGCCCAAGGCCAGGACTTGGTCAAGATGGTACGACGCTGAGCCGTCCAGGCCATCGATCTCGACGTTGAGCCGACGGGTTTCATCCAACAATTTGCTGTAGTTGAAGTCTGCGCCCGAGAGGCCCAGGACATCGTCAACGGCGGCCAGTTGCTGCTTGATCTGGCCCAGGGCTTTGGCCTTGTCTCCAGGGAGCTTGTTACTGAGGATTTTCAGCTTGTGATAGAACAGGTCGCGGGGCAGGTACTCGATGTAGACGCGTTTGAGCCCTTGTTCGACCAGTGTGGGCAGCTGTTCTATCAGCAGTTGCAGGCTGGTGGCCGGGCTTTTGGCGCAGCCTATGATTAAACGGCTATCGCGAACGAACAGGGTCTTGACGATATCGGTGTGAGTCGCATCGCCGGCCAGCGTCGGCACGGTTCTTTTTGTTACGGTAGGGCGCGGCGCTTGAAAGAAGGTATCGGCGCGCTGTGCCAAATTTGTCACTTTGAGGGCATAGGCCTCGCGCAGCGGAGATGTTTGCTCGTGAAACCTTTGCAGGACGGCCTCGTCCAGGTCATCGCCGATGCCCGGAAGCCTTTGCTTGAAGTTCGCGTCGAGCATGTGGCGAAAGGTCGTGGCCTGTTCGCCCGTCATGTCGAAAACCTCCAGCGGGCTGCTATACCCCGGTTGCAACGCTTCATATTCGTTACCGCCGCCGCGCACCGTTGGGCGCGTCCATTGCCCGTCGGGATCGCGTTTGGCCAGGCGCGCGGTCGAATGGAGCTCGCGGGTTTGCGGGTCGAGGCGGTAAAGCACGTAGAGGCCCTCGGAGGTTGGGGTATTTGATGCCCACAGCGCTCGCCCCTCAAACAGCACAGGCTGCATGTTTTCGGGGGCTAGGGTGTCGAGTTTTCCGATCAACGCGCTTTGCGTTGCTTGTTGCCCGGGCTTTAGGACCGGGCGCAAGACGCGCAGCGGCTTCAATGCGCCAGTCAGAGCAGGGCGGACGTCGAACAATACGGCACCGAAAAAGTTACCCATGTAACCGATGTAGTGATCCAGGGCCGTGGTTTTGTCATTCTGGTAATAGGCGTTCAGGGCGAGCATGGCGTCCTTGACCGCCAGCAACCCGCCGAGGGTCAGGCTGAGTACCGGAAATGGCATGGTGGCCACCGCTGTCACCCATTCGATGCAGGTCCACAGAGTGCCAAGGATCATCTGGGTGCGGTTGGCGGTGGTGCCGTGTACGTCGTCGATCTTGCGCTGCAGGTTCATGTTGTAGAACTCATGGCGCAAATCGGTAAGCGGCGATAGACGCGCGATTGCGTCGTACCGGGCCGGGCTTGGTGTGGTGCGATTGATATCTTCTGGCAGGCCTTTTCTGGCGGTTTCCAAAAACAGTTTGACCCGTGCCATAGAGGGCTGCGACGCCCGCTTGAACCAATAGGTGAGCATGCCGTCGACCTGTTTGAGCAGGTAATTGAACAGCCTGGCCTCGCGAAACGCGATGCCGTCCGGGGCGTCGGGGGTATACAGCAAGACCGGGTCATTGGCGTGGCTGAACAGGTAGTTGCCGATGATCCACTCACCCTCGATATACAGCCGGTGGATCTTATAGGTGTCGCGAGTAGTGGTAGCGGTATCCGCCAGGCTGTCGATTGCCTTCTCCAGCCATTCAAGGTCGACGCTGGCAATATGGCCTTTCAACCGCGACTCCAGCGCGGCGCTTTTCATTTGCAGTTGTTGAATCGCCAGCACGGCATTGCGCCGCTCGGTGTAGCCTGCGCTTTGGCTGCTCTGGAAGCGTTGGCGTACTTCATCGATGTAGCGTTCGCCGATCCACACGCCGGTCACCGAACGTGCAACATTTTGCGCGGTCAGCACGCTGAGATTGACCTCCGGTGGGCCACGGAAGGTGGCCGACCTTGAGAATTTCTCGTTGAGAAAACCGATACCGTCGTCATATCCATCGCGGAACAGTTGGGTGTAGGACATGGGCGGCGACCCAGCACCGATCAACGGTTTGGAGGCGTAGGCGAATATCGTGTCCGGATCGATGTCGTTCTGGCGGCGACCCAGCAGTTGGTTCAGGCTGAGTCTGGCCTTTTCATGCAGGTAGCTGTTGAAGTCCTGGAAGTTGGCTTCCGAGTCTGCGCGCGCGTTGTAGGTACGCAACGCTCCCGCCGCGTCATCTCCCAGCTGGGTCAACCGTTGGCGGTCTGCTGCTGAAGCTGCGCGATACCAGGCAGGGGTCGCCAACTCATAGTCGTCCAGCAATTGGGTCAGGCGGTGCTCGGCCATCGCGTCCAGGCAGTCGGAGTGGCTGCACGGTATGCCAAACGTCACTTTCAGGTGTTCCTGCCCGTCAGGTTTGAAGCCGATCCGCTGGATAACCGTGCTCATTGTGGGGCGAAAGCGCAAGGGCACTTGCTCCAGCAGGTAGTCGGTCATTCCTCGGCCTTTGACCTTGGATGTGTTGTCCAGCCAGGCAAGGATGTGGGTCTGGCATTCGCGTAAGGTACTGAACCCGAAGAATTGCTGTGTACGAGGTGCATCGGGCGTACACAGCAGTAAACGTTGGAGTTGGCCACTGGCATCTTCTTCGCGCAGCAGCCACAGGTCCTTGAGCTGAGCGCCGTGGAACATCACGGTTTGTGCGCAGAGCTGCGGGCGTGGTTTTTCCCGCAGGTCTTCAAACAGCTGAAAATCAGCCTGGTTGAGATGGCCTTGTCGCGTGGCCAGATGCGCCATAACCACCAGGCGCTGGTCAAAAAAACTGCGCGCGGCCTTTTTGATTGCCGGAGTGCCTAGCACGGATTTCTGCACGTTGGCGAAATCCAGACGTGGTTGCAGGCTCTGTAGCGGGGTGATCAGGTGTTGCGGGGTCAGGTAGGCATGCTCTTCGCCAAGCGGTGTACCGACGTAGCTCAGGGTGCTGTGTTTGAGGAAGTCCGAGCCGGGCTTGTTGTCATCGGGATGCAGGCCGCGCAGGGCCAGTTCAACCAGTGAGCGCTGCTGATCGTAGGTTCCAACCTGGGCCACTTTACGTCGGGTGGTGATCTGCAGTTGGTCAGGGTCCAGATCGTGCATATCCCAGCGGTTGCCCAGATACGCCGCCCACTGATAGCGGGCCAGGGCGTGTGGCGTCGATGCCGGGCCGAACAAATCCAGGAACTGCTGGCGTGCTTGGTTGTAACTGAGCAGGTGCTGGTCGAGGGTTTTGCGTTGGTCGTCGGTCGCGCTGCGATACCAGTCGGGAAGGGTGTTGAACAGATTGCGTTCCAGCAATAGCTGGGCCCTGAAGTCCAGGCGCATTGTCAGGTCCGGCAGAGCGGCCTTGATGGCGTTGTCCAGGTGTACTTTGAGCCCTGCTGCGTTGAGCTGCCCGCCTTCTGCAAGGCTCAGCGCGAAATGGATGTCCTGTTTGCGTTTGTCGAGCACGGCTTGATAGGTGTGTTCAAACAGCGGCTTGCCTTCGATGGGCTGCAAGCTCAGCGAAAACATATCGACGGCATCAAAGTGTTGGTACTGCACCGGCAGGTGGCGGTTGAGCTCTGCCTGTCCGGCGCGCGTGGTGATCGCTGACTGCAAGCGCTGGCCAAGATCGGACAGGGAGTCGAAGGCTTCCAGGCCGCGTGATGGCGTGAACAACAAGACCGGGCCAACGGAATCAGAGGTGTTGAAGCTGTCGACCACGGGGCTGGCCTTGCGTGTCAGTACGAACGCACCGGCGAACGTCACGGTCTGCTCCTGATAGCTGAAGGTCAGTGCATACATCCCCGGGCGTAAGGTTGGCCCGCGTGAACAGTCTTCAAGCATGCTCAAGTCGGTGGGAGAAAGCAGGTAGTCGTTGACGTTGAGGCGGGCCTCCTGTTCCAAGGCGCTGATGCCGGCGGTGACGGTCACGTAGGTTTTGCGACTTTGGTTCTCGATGATGCTGGTTTCATCAAGGTCCTGAAGTTGCGAGGCCAACTGGGCCTTTAAACGAACCAACAGCTGCTGGCCGGCAGATTGTGCGAGATCAGCCTGTTCCAGCCCTGCGTACAACGCATGAGCCTGTTGTTCGTAGGCCGCGTTGACGCGTTTGAGAACCGCACTGGTGGCTTCCAGGGTAATGAGCTCGGCGGGCAATACGAAAGGGCGTTTGCTGCGTGTGCGCAACGTAGGGTCAATCTCCAGCAGATGGCTTTGAATCTGTTGCAGGGTGGGTATGGCGTGAGGGTGATTCGGCGTACTCATTGGCACGGCCCCAGAGTGATGAATGGAATCATCAGCATGGCGAGCGGCGCAGCGTGCCCGGCTGTAGATACGTATGCGCCGGCACGCTCATCAAGGCCCTGTGTTGTGTGCTAGTCTGCGGGCCCTTTTAGATCTGGAGGGCACGGGGAATCGTGCCGTCCTACAGCGGAGCACCTTCATGTCCGAAGTTAATCTGTCCACCGACGAAACCCGCGTCAGCTACGGCATTGGCCGTCAACTGGGCGACCAACTGCGCGACAACCCACCACCGGGCGTGAGCCTGGACGCGATCCTGGCTGGCCTGACCGACGCGTTCGCCGGCCAGCCAAGCCGTGTGGACCAAGAGCAAATGGCCGCCAGCTTCAAAGTGATCCGCGAAGTCATGCAAGCCGAAGCGGCTGCCAAGGCTGAAGCGGCTGCTGGCGCTGGCCTGGCCTTCCTGGCTGAAAACGCCAAGCGCGATGGCATCACCACTCTGGCTTCCGGCCTGCAATTCGAAGTGCTGACCGCAGGTGACGGCGCCAAGCCGACCCGTGAAGACCAGGTACGCACTCACTACCACGGCACCCTGATCGACGGCACTGTGTTCGACAGCTCCTACGAGCGCGGCCAGCCTGCAGAATTCCCGGTAGGCGGCGTGATCGCCGGCTGGACCGAAGCCCTGCAACTGATGAATGCCGGCAGCAAATGGCGCCTGTATGTGCCGAGCGAACTGGCTTACGGCGCTCAAGGTGTTGGCAGCATCCCGCCGCACAGCGTTCTGGTGTTCGACGTCGAGCTGCTCGACGTTCTGTAAGACCTGCTGATTACCTGTGGGAACGAGCCTGCTCGCTCCCACAGTGTTTTACTGGTTTTTTCATGGATGGAACTTGCCATTCAGCTCAGTCGCCGGGCGCAACGCTCGGGCATAGCAGAACAGAAACAGATTGCGCACCACTTCCTTCAACACGCCGGGTTCGCTCGAACTCAGCCCGTTGACGTCGAGGTCGCCCTGGTCCTGCAGTTCATTCAGCGCTTCTTCCTCCAACACCGCACAGACTTCACCGGTTTCCCGATGCAGGATCCGCAGGTAAGGGTGTGGGCGGTCCAGCCAGGCGTCTATCAAATAAGTCATGGGTCTCATCTCCTTGATGGATTTCAATGAGAATAATTCTTATTCGTAGAATAGCAAGTGCCTATTGGCGGTTTCTGGTTTTTTCTGTGTGGATATTGCGCGGGATCAAACAAGAGGGCGAAACGCCATCCCGCGGCGGGCGCGGGATGGAGGGCAGCACATTCAGACTTTGCGCACGAACTCGGACTTGAGCTTCATCGGGCCGATACCGTCGATCTTGCAGTCGATATCGTGGTCGCCGTCGCACAACCGGATGTTCTTGACCTTGGTGCCGACCTTGACCACCAGGGAGGTGCCCTTGACCTTGAGATCCTTGATCACGGTGATGGTGTCGCCGTCCTGCAGCACATTGCCGACGGAGTCTTTTTTCACGGCGTCATCGCTGGCCGCTTCGGCCTCGCCATTGGCGGACCACTCATGGGCGCATTCCGGGCAGATCAGCTGGGCGCCGTCTTCGTAGGTGTATTCGGAATTGCATTTCGGGCAGGGTGGCAACGTGCTCACTAAGGCTCCTTGAGAGTCAGGATGGCTAAAGGGCGCACATTATATAGGGTTTTGCGGTCTTACAGGTTGTATGAAATCTAAATGTGGGAGGGGGCCCTCCCACATAGCTCCGCGCTTTAGTGAGTGCGCGCGACTGCAAACTCACTCAGCTCAACCAGGGCATCCCGGTATTCGCTGGCGGGAAGGGCTTCCAGGCACTGGATGGCTCGGGCCACATAGTCACGCGCCAATTGTGCGGTGTACTCCAGGGAACCCGAGGCTTCCACGGCGGCGCGGATGGCCTCCAGGTCTTCGATCCCGCCTTTCTGGATCGCCTTGCGCACCAGGGCGGCCTGTTCCGGCGTGCCTTCGCGCATGGTGTAGATCAGCGGCAGGGTTGGCTTGCCTTCAGCCAGGTCATCACCGACGTTCTTGCCCAGGGTTTCAGCGTCGCCCTTGTAGTCGAGCAGGTCGTCGACCAGTTGGAACGCTACGCCCAGGTGATCACCAAAGGTGCGCAAGGCCTCGGCCTGCTCGGCCGTTGCACCGCACAGCGCAGCGGCGCTGTGGGTGGAGGCTTCGAAGAGCATCGCGGTTTTGCCGCGGATCACTTCCATGTAGGTTTCTTCGGTGGTGCTGGCGTCACGGACCTTCGACAGCTGCAACACTTCGCCTTCGGCGATGATGCGGGTGGCCTGTGAAAGAATCTTCATCACCGGCATCGAGCCGAGTTCAACCATCATTTCGAACGAGCGCGAGTACAGGAAGTCGCCCACCAGCACGCTTGGGGCATTGCCCCACATGGCGTTGGCGGTCTCGCGGCCACGGCGCATGCCGGACATGTCGACCACGTCGTCATGCAGCAGGGTCGCGGTGTGCAGGAATTCGATCGTGGCTGCCAGCAGGCGCAGGTCATCGCCTTCGCGACCCAGGGCCTTGCCGCACAGCAGCACCAATAAAGGACGCAGGCGCTTACCGCCCGCCGACGTAATATAGTCGCCAATTTTGGAGACCAGCGGCACTTTAGACGTCAGCTGCTGCTTGATGATGCCGTCGACGGCGCTAAAATCGTCCGCGACCGCGCGGTAGAAAGCTTGGGGTTGCATCAGCGACAGTCGCTCCAGAAGGGTTGCGCGGCATGCTAGGACCCAGGCCCCCCAGTGTCAAGGCGCGATAGACGGCCCCTTGCAACACCCATTTACCTTGCGTACAATCGCGCACCCTGAACTTCCTGGGCAGCACCTGCCTTACGCAATTGCATTAGGGACGTCCATCCCATGCAGCCATGCCAGCCAATACCTCTTCTTATAAAGCGCTGGGTGAGCAGGATTATCGGAGAAATACCATGTCGTACGCAGTAATTGTTACTGGTGGCAAGCAATACAAAGTCGCCCCAGGTGAATACCTGAAGATCGAAAAACTGGAAGTCGCTACCGGCGAATCCGTTACTTTTGATCGCGTTCTGTTGGTCGCCAATGGCGATGACGTGAACATCGGCGCTCCAGTTGTTGCTGGCGCTACCGTTGTGGCTGAAGTGATCTCCCAAGGTCGTCACGATAAAGTCCGCATCATCAAGTTCCGTCGTCGTAAGCACCACATGAAGCGTATGGGCCACCGCCAGTGGTACACCGAGATCAAAATCACCGGTATTCAGGCTTAATTTCAGCCTAATTCCTCACTAGGAGAATTGACTCATGGCACACAAAAAAGCTGGTGGTAGTACCCGTAACGGTCGCGACTCAGAAGCCAAACGCCTTGGCGTGAAGATGTATGGCGGCCAGAAAATCATTCCGGGCAACATCATCGTGCGTCAGCGCGGCACCCAATTCCACGCCGGTTACGGTGTAGGCATGGGTAAAGATCACACCCTCTTCGCGAAAATCGAAGGCGTGATCAAGTTTGAAGTAAAAGGCGCGTTCAACCGCCGTTACGTGAGCGTTGTCGCAGCTTAATTGCGAGATCGCTGGAAAAGCCCTGTCTTGCGACGGGGCTTTTTCGTTTGTGGGGTGAGTCTCTTGCAAAGCTGTTTGTAATGGGCTCAGGCGCTGGTTTTGCGGTCGCTGATTGAGGTCGCTGCGCTCATTTTTGCAAGAGTCTTATGTCTTGGTTTCTTAAGCTCGTCCGTGCGGCGAGAGGCGTTTTGTTATGAAGTTCGTTGATGAAGTTTCCATCCGAGTAAAAGCAGGCGACGGCGGTAACGGTTGCATGAGTTTCCGTCGCGAAAAATTCATCGAAAACGGTGGCCCCAACGGCGGTGACGGCGGTGACGGCGGTTCCATCTACATGATGGCCGACGAAAACCTCAACACCCTGGTCGACTACCGTTACACCCGGCACTTCGATGCCGAGCGTGGCTCCAACGGCGGCAGCACCGACTGCACCGGTAAAAAAGGTGAAGACCTGGTACTGCGCGTACCGGTTGGCACCACGATTATCGATTCTGCGACCCAGGAAGTGATCGGCGACCTGACCAAGGCCGGCCAGAAGCTGATGGTTGTGCAGGGCGGCTGGCACGGTCTGGGTAACACCCGATTCAAGTCCAGTACCAACCGTGCGCCACGCCAGACCACGCCTGGCAAGCCGGGCGAGCAGCGTGACCTCAAGCTGGAAATGAAAGTACTGGCTGACGTGGGCCTGCTGGGTCTGCCAAACGCTGGCAAAAGTACCTTCATCCGCTCGGTTTCGGCCGCCAAGCCGAAAGTCGCCGACTACCCGTTCACCACCCTGGTACCAAACCTCGGTGTGGTCAGCGTCGACCGTTGGAAAAGCTTCGTGATCGCCGACATTCCCGGCCTGATCGAAGGGGCTTCCGATGGCGCAGGCCTGGGGATTCGCTTCCTCAAGCACCTGTCGCGTACCCGTTTGCTGCTGCACCTCGTCGACATGGCGCCGCTGGATGACACCAGCGCACCGGACGCCGCCGAAGTGATCGTCAGCGAACTGACCAAGTTCAGCCCTGCCCTGGCCGAGCGTGATCGCTGGTTGGTGCTGAACAAGTGCGACCAGATCCTGGAAGAAGAGCACGAAGAGCGCGTCAAGGAAATCGTTGACCGCCTGGAGTGGGAAGGTCCGGTCTACGTGATCTCGGCCATCGCCAAAGAAGGCACCGAGCGCCTGACCCGCGACATCATGCGCTACCTCGAAGACCGCGCCGACCGCCTGGCGGCCGACCCGGTGTTCAAGGCCGAACTGGCTGAACTCGATCAACAGATCGAAGACGAAGCCCGCGCCCAGCTGCAAGCGCTGGACGACCAGCGTGCCCTGCGCCGCAGCGGCGTGAAGTCGGTCCATGACATCGGTGACGATGATTGGGACGAAGAAGATGTGGATGATGAAGACGGTCCTGAAATCATTTACGTGCGCGACTGATTCGTTGCGATAAACTTGAACGCCGCTCCTGTTGGAGCGGCGTTTTAGTATCCGGGTTTAACGTTATGGGCCGCGCTGGGTCGCGCAGCCCTCAATCTAAGGTTGAAGATGATGCGGAGCAAAGTGACAGGTGCGCAGCGCTGGGTCGTGAAGATCGGCAGTGCGTTGCTGACGGCGGATGGCAAGGGGCTCGATCGCGCAGCCATGAGCGTCTGGGTCGAGCAGATGGTGGCCTTGCATGAGGCCGGTGTGGAGTTGGTGCTGGTGTCGTCCGGGGCGGTTGCCGCCGGGATGAGCCGCCTCGGCTGGACCGCGCGACCCAGCGCGATGCACGAACTGCAAGCCGCCGCCGCCATCGGCCAGATGGGCCTGGTGCAAGCCTGGGAATCCAGCTTCGCCGAGCACGGCCGGCACACTGCGCAGATCCTGCTGACCCACGACGACCTGTCCGACCGCAAGCGCTACCTCAACGCCCGCAGCACTCTGCGCGCGCTGGTGGAGCTGAAAGTCATCCCGGTGATCAACGAAAACGACACCGTGGTCACCGACGAAATCCGCTTTGGCGACAACGACACCTTGGCCGCCCTGGTGGCCAACCTGGTGGAAGCCGATCTGCTGGTGATCCTCACTGACCGCGACGGCATGTTCGACGCCGACCCGCGCAACAACCCCGAAGCCCAGCTGATCTACGAAGCCCGCGCCGATGACCCGGCGTTGGACGCCGTGGCCGGCAGTGTCGGCGGCGCCCTGGGCCGTGGTGGCATGCAGACCAAATTGCGTGCGGCGCGTCTGGCGGCGCGTTCCGGTGCCCATACCATCATCGTCGGCGGGCGCATCGAGCGCGTGTTGGACCGTCTCAAGGCCGGCGAGCGCATCGGTACGCTGTTGTCGCCGGAACGCGGCATGCTGGCAGCGCGCAAACAATGGCTGGCCGGTCATCTGCAAACCCGTGGCACCCTGGTGCTGGACGATGGCGCGGTGTCGGCGCTGTCCCAAGGCAACAAGAGCTTGCTGCCGGTGGGCGTCAAGTTGGTGCAGGGCAGTTTCCGCCGGGGCGAGATGGTGGTGTGCGTGGCGCCAGACGGTCGTGAGATCGCTCGTGGCCTGGCCAACTACAGCGCGCTCGAAGCGCAGAAAATCATTGGACAATCCTCCGATGCGATTGTCGGACTATTGGGTTACATGGCCGAACCGGAACTGGTTCACCGCGATAACCTGATCCTGGTCTAACCAAAGGAATACACCATGCGTGTCATGAAGGGATTGCTCGGCCTGCTGTTGGCCATGCCACTGTTGGCCTCTGCTGAAGAAATCGGCCAGGTGTCGACGGTGTTCAAGTTTGTCGGCCCCAACGACCGGATCGTGGTTGAAGCCTTCGATGACCCCAAGGTCGACGGCGTGACCTGCTACCTGTCCCGTGCCAAGACTGGCGGCGTCAAAGGCGGCCTGGGCCTGGCCGAAGACCGCGCCGAAGCCTCGATTGCCTGCCGTCAGGTCGGCCCGATCCGCTTCAAGGGCGAGCTCAAGGACGGCGATGAAGTGTTCAAGGAACGCACCTCCCTGGTGTTCAAGACCATGCAGGTGGTGCGCTTCCTCGACAAGAAGCGCAACACCCTGGTTTACCTGGTGTACAGCGACCGCCTGATCGAAGGCAGCCCGCAAAACGCCGTGACCGCCATTCCGATTTTGCCCTGGCCTACCGCTCAGTAACCTGCAGGCGGGTTTTGTAATCGGCGTCTATGATTGCAGGCTTGTGGGCTGTAATCTCGAACGGCCGCAATGCGAAGAACATGGGATATCTGGAGTTCGTCATGAGTGCTTTCCACGACCTGAAACTCAAAGCTTTGGACGGACAAGAGCTGCCGCTGGCGCCCTTCAAGGGGCAAGTGGTGCTGGTGGTCAACGTGGCCTCCAAATGTGGCTTGACCCCGCAGTATGCCGCGCTGGAGAACCTCTACCAGCAGTACAAGGACCAGGGATTTACCGTGCTTGGCCTGCCGTGCAACCAGTTTGCCGGGCAGGAGCCGGGCTCTGAAGAAGAGATCCGCGAGTTCTGCAGCCTTAACTACGGCGTGACCTTTCCTTTGGGCAGCAAGCTTGACGTGAACGGCCCGGATCGTCATCAGCTCTACCGCTTGCTGGCGGGGGAGGGTGCGGAGTTTCCTGGGGACATCACCTGGAATTTCGAGAAGTTCCTGCTGGGCAAGGATGGGCGAGTGCTTGCACGTTTCTCTCCTCGCACGGCGCCGGATGATCCGACGATCGTCCAGGCCATCGAAAAAGCCTTGAGCTGAGCAACCCTTCTGCAGGAGCCCGGCGGGCTCCTGCACTTTTACCCCTTAATCACCCAGATCAATAGTGCTACCCAGCACGCTGCGCTCCCCATATTATCCACATCATAAACCCCGTCTTCCGTGGAGTGCCCCATGCCCGTCCAAGCCTTGTTCAAACCCTTCCAGCTCGGTGCGTTGCAGCTGTCGACCCGCGTCGTCATGGCACCGATGACGCGCTCGTTCTCCCCGGGTGGCGTACCCAATTCGAAAGTCATCGAGTACTACCGCCGCCGCGCCGCTGCCGGTGTGGGCCTGATCATCACCGAAGGCACCGTGGTCGGCCACCAAGCCTCCAATGGCTACCCCAACGTCCCGCACTTTTACGGTGAGGCCGCTTTGGCTGGCTGGAAGAAAGTCGTCGACGCGGTACACGCCGAGGGCGGCAAGATCGTCCCGCAGCTGTGGCATGTGGGTAGCGTGCGTCGCATCGGCACCGAGCCGGATGCCAGCGTGCCAGCCTACGGTCCGATGGAAAAACTCAAGGATGGCAACGTGGTCGTGCACGGCATGACCCATCAAGACATCAAGGAGGTAATCAACGCCTTCGCCCAAGCGGCCAAGGATGCCCAGCGCATCGGCATGGACGGCGTTGAAATCCACGGCGCCCACGGCTATCTGGTCGACCAGTTCTTCTGGGAAGGCAGTAACCAGCGCACTGACGAATACGGCGGCAGCCTGGCCAACCGCTCGCGTTTTGCCATCGAGTTGATCCAGGCCACCCGCGCCGCAGTCGGCCCGGACTTTCCGATCATTTTCCGGTTCTCCCAATGGAAGCAGCAGGATTACACCGCGCGTCTGGTGCAGACCCCCGAGGCGCTGGGCGAATTCCTCAAGCCGTTATCTGACGCGGGTGTGGATATTTTCCACTGCTCCACGCGCCGTTTCTGGGAGCCCGAATTCGAAGGGTCCGACCTCAACTTGGCCGGCTGGACCCGTCAGCTCACCGGCAAGCCGACCATCACCGTGGGCAGCGTCGGCCTGGATGGCGAGTTCCTGCAGTTCATGGTCAACACCGACAAGGTCGCGCAACCGGCCAGCCTGGAGAAGCTGCTGGAGCGCCTGAATAATGACGAGTTCGACTTGGTGGCGGTAGGTCGTGCGCTGCTGGTCGACCCGGATTGGGCGTTGAAGGTGCGCGAAGGCCGCGAGGGCGACATCCTGCCCTTCAGTCGTGAGGCGTTGACGACCCTGGTGTAAGCGGCGACAGGGCGGGCACCGGGTGCCCGTCCTTGCAGACCCCGCGCAACTGGCGTTCGAATTGCTCGATGATCGCCGGCCAACCCTGGCGACTCGCATGCTGGCGTGCATTCAGGCGCATGCGACGCAGGCTTTCGGCATCCTCCAGCAGCCAGTTGGCCGCCTCGCAAAACGCGTTCTCATCCCCCGGCATCGCTGATACGCCGTTGTAGCCATGGCGAATATGCTGGCTCGCCGCTGCCTGATCGTAGGCCACCACACCCAACCCCGACGCCATCGCCTCCAGCACCACATTGCCGAAGGTTTCGGTCAGGCTGGGGAACAGGAACACATCGCCTGACGCGTAGTGCCGCGCCAGTTCCTCACCGCGCAAGGTGCCGCAGAAGATCGCCTCCGGCAGCTCTTTCTCCATCGTCGCGCGTTGCGGACCGTCACCGACGATGATCAGTTTCATCTGACGCAGAGGATAGGTGTCCTGCAAGGTCTCGAAGCAGCGCTTGAGCAACCCCAGGTTTTTCTCATGGGCCAGCCGTCCCACATAGAGCACGGCGGTTTGCTCACTGTTCAGCGCCCAATTTTCCCGCAATGCATTGTCGCGTTTGGCTGGGTGGAACAACTGGCTGTCCACTCCGCGCGCCAACATCCCCAGACGCTCGAAATGCTTGCGCTCCAGCTCCAGGCGCTGGCTGGCGCTGGGCACCAGGGTTAGGGTCGAGCGGTTATGGAACCAGCGCAGGTAGTGAGTGACCATCCGGCTCAGCAGGCTCAAGCCGTATTGGTTCGAGTACTGCTGGAAGTTGGTGTGAAAGCCGCTGACCACGCTGATCCCCAGGCGACGTGCGGCGCGCAGCGCGGACAAACCTAGCGGCCCTTCCGTGGCGATGTACAGCACGTCCGGGCGCTGACGGGTCCATCGCCGCAGCAATTTGTGCATCGACGACTGTCCCCATTGCAGGCCCGGATAACCCGGCAGCGGCCAGCCACGGCACAGCAGCAAGGCGTCGTCGCTGGGGCGGCTCTGGTCGACACCTTGGCGCGGACGCACCAGCTCGACTTGATGGCCACGGGCACGCAAACCCTCGCACAGGCGACCAAGGGTATTGGCCACCCCGTTGATCTCTGGCGGGAAGGTTTCGGTAATGAGGGTGATGTGAAGCGAGGCTGTCGTCATGACCCACAGTGTCGCCGTGGGCCATGTCGTCATTGTGTCATCGAGATGATGGATTTATGACTGGGTCACTTTTTGCTGCTGTGCCATTGCCTCGGCACCTTGTTCACGCACCCAGAACAACGTGGCGCCGGCCACCGCTGCCGGCATCATCAACAGGTTGACCACCGGCACCAGCAGCACCAGGTAGACAATCCCACCGAAGCTCATGCTCTGCCAGCGTTTCTGGCGCAGCCAGGCGAGCATCTCGTTCCAGCCCAGCTTGTGGTTATCCGCCGGGTAGTCGATGTACTGGATCGCCATCATCCACACGCCGAACAGCAGCCACAGCGGGGCAGCGATCAGGTTGACCACGGGTATGAACGACAGGATAAACAGGCCGATGGCCCGTGGCAGGAAGTAGCCCAGCTTGCGCATCTCGCGGGCCAGGGTGCGCGGGACCATAGCGATCAACTCGCCCCAGCTGAAGGCCGGGAAATCATCGGTGCCGCGTACCACCACTTCCACTTTCTCCGAGAGGAAGCCGTTGAAGGGCGCGGCGATGATGTTGGCGAGCATGGTGAAAGTGAAAAACACCATCAACACCACCAGCACGACAAACAGGGGCCAGAGCAGGTAGTTCAGGAAGCTCAGCCAGCTCGGGAGCGTCGGCATCAAATGATCGACCCACAGGCTGAACTGATGACCGGCGAAATAGATCAAGCCTACGAACAGCACAATGTTGATCACCAGCGGCAGCAGCACAAACAGGCGCAGGCCGGGGCTCAACACCAGTTTGAGGCCTTCACGCAGGTATTGCGGGCCGGAAAGAGCAGGGGCGGGCATGGAGAACTCCGAACAAAGTGACGAACGCGCCGACCTTACCGGCTTTGTTTAACAGGCGAAAGCGGCGACATCAGTGGTAACAAAGGTGTTGATCAACAGCGGTGACTGCATAGAGACCACCTATGAGCTGGATTGTTATTCCGTATTTCCTTAATCTTGCCCCCCTCGATACGCTGCACCCATTATTTTTCAGGGTCTGCGAGTTGAAGCCTTCCCCAAGTGCTTCGTGGTCCCTTTTTTATTCCAGCCGCCCTGTAGTCCGGGTGGTCGATAGGAGTGAGTCATGTCTGATACCCGTCATTCGCGAGTGATTATCCTGGGTTCCGGCCCTGCCGGTTACAGCGCTGCGGTCTACGCTGCCCGGGCCAACCTCAAGCCGCTGCTGATCACTGGCATGCAGGCGGGTGGTCAACTGACCACCACCACCGAAGTCGACAACTGGCCGGGCGACGTCCACGGCCTGACCGGCCCGGTGCTGATGGAACGCATGAAAGAACACGCTGAACGTTTCGAAACCGAAATCGTGTTTGACCACATCAATCAGGTCGACTTCTCCAAAAAGCCTTACAGCCTGACCGGCGACAGCGGCGTGTACACCTGTGACGCGCTGATCATCGCTACCGGCGCCAGCGCCCGCTACCTGGGCCTGCCGTCGGAAGAAGCGTTCATGGGCAAGGGCGTTTCCGCCTGCGCGACCTGCGATGGTTTCTTCTACCGCAACAAGCCAGTCGCCGTAGTCGGTGGCGGCAACACCGCCGTGGAAGAAGCACTGTACCTGGCCAACATCGCCAGCACCGTGACTCTGGTTCACCGCCGCGAGACCTTCCGCGCCGAGAAGATCCTGATCGACAAACTGCATGCCCGTGTCGCTGAAGGCAAGATCATCCTCAAGCTCAACGCCACCCTGGACGAAGTGCTGGGCGACAACATGGGCGTGACCGGTGCCCGCCTGAAGAACAACGACGGCAGCTTCGACGAGCTGAAAGTCGACGGTGTGTTCATCGCTATCGGCCACACCCCGAACACTTCGTTGTTCGAAGGCGTGCTGGAAGCCAAAGACGGTTACCTGGTGGTGCAGGGCGGCCGTGAAGGCAACGCAACTGCTACCAACATCGAAGGTATCTTCGCTGCCGGTGACGTGGCAGACCACGTCTACCGCCAGGCCATTACCTCGGCCGGCGCTGGTTGCATGGCGGCACTGGATGCCGAGCGTTACCTCGATGGTTTGAAGGACGCTTCGTTCTAAATCGTTGAAACAAAAAACCGGCTGAGAGGCCGGTTTTTTTATGAGCAGGATTTGATCAGCGACGGGTCAGTGGCTGTGCGCTGAACTTCACCCCGGCCAAACCATGGGCAATCAGCGCACGAATGTTGCCGTGATCGCTGCCCTCAGGCGTCGCCACTACCGAGCGGTAATGCTCGCCAAACGCCAGCAGTGCTTCCTGATCGCTCAGACCTTCCAGCAGCGCCAGGCCCAGGGTCTTGCACGATCCTTCGTTCTGCCCAGCGGCATTTTCCACGTCGCCATTGGTAAAGGCTTGCGGCTGGTAGTCATAACCGGCAGCGACAAATGCCAGGGTGTCGGCAAAAACATGTTCGCCACTGTTGAGGCTGGCGCGCAGAGTGTTCAGATCAGTCATGGGTTTTTCCTTTGGCGAACGCGGCCTGTTGGTCGGCGTTGGCTTCTTTCTGGTATTGGGCTTTCCACTCCGCGTACGGCATGCCGTACACCACTTCACGGGCGTCATCGAGGCTCAGCTCGATCTGGCGCTCGTCGGCCTCGGCCTTGTACCACTTGGACAAGCAGTTGCGGCAAAAGCCCGAGAGGTTCATCAGGTCGATGTTCTGCACATCCTTGCGGCTGTCCAGGTGCGCCACCAGCCGACGGAAGGCGGCGGCTTCGAGTTCGAGGCGTTGTTGATCGTTCATAGGGCTCACTGACAATTCAGGGGTTAACGGCTGGCCGCCAGGGTAATCGAAACCGACTCGGCAAAGCGCAGCGCGTGGGGCTTGTCCACTTCGACTTCGGCGTACAGCACCGATTCATTGCTCATCACCAGGTCCAGCAGCTCCTGGGTCAGGCGCTCCAGCAGGGCAAAGCGGTTGCCCTCGACGTGGGCGATGATCGCCTTGGTGATGGTGCGGTAGTTCAGCGCATGGTCAATGTCATTGTCGCGCACGGCGTCCTGGGCGGCATACAGGATGGTCAGGTTGATCAGCACATCCTGCTTGTTGAGGATTTCGTCCTCGTTGATGCCGATGTAGGTGCGCAGGCACAGGTCCTTGACCCGGATGCGCGCCATGCCTGGTTGAAGTTGTGGCATTGCTACTTGCTCCGTCCGATCAGTTGCAGGAACTCCATGCGCGTGGTGTTCGACTCGCGGAACGCGCCGAGCATCACCGAGGTGTTCATGGTTGAATTCTGTTTTTCCACGCCGCGCATCATCATGCACATGTGCTGGGCTTCGATCACCACGGCCACGCCGGCAGCCTGGGTCACGTCCTGGATCGCGTCGGCGATCTGCCGCGTGAGGTTTTCCTGGATCTGCAGGCGCCGGGCGAACATGTCGACGATGCGCGCCAGCTTGGACAGGCCCAGCACCTTGCCGGTGGGGATATAGGCCACATGGGCCTTGCCGATGAAGGGCAGCAGGTGGTGCTCGCACAACGAGTACAACTCGATGTCCTTGAGGATCACCATCTCGTCATTGTCGGAGGTGAACAGCGCACCGTTGACGATCGTTTCCAGGCTCTGCTCGTAGCCGTGACACAGGTACTGCATGGCCTTGGCGGCGCGCTTTGGGGTGTCGAGCAAGCCTTCGCGCTCCGGGTCTTCGCCCAGGCCTTTGAGGATCTCGCGGTAGTGATGGGGCAGGGTCATACAACATCCTCACAAACGGCTTACTTGATATGCCGCCCGCCGTTGACGGTCAGGGTGGTACCGGTGACATAGGGGTTATCCAGCAGGTAACGCACGCTCTGGTAGATCACCTCGGGCCCAGGCTCGATGCCCAGTGCCGACTTGGCCAGTACCTTGGCGCGGTAGGCGGCGTCGTCGCCGTCATTGAACATCACCATCGCCGGAGCAATGCCATTGACCTTGATCTGCGGCGCGAACTGCGCGGCAAACGACAACGTGAGGCTGTCGAGGCCGGCCTTGGTGGCGCAATAGGCGATGTGCTGGCGGCTGCCCTTGCGCACCACGTCATCGCTGATGTGCACGATGTCGGCCGGCGTCGAGCGTTGCAGCAAGGGTGAACAATGCAGGTTGATCAGGTACGGCGCAAGCATGTGCACGCTGAACATGTCGGTAAAGGCGCGGCTTTCGTCGTCGGGCGTTTCCACGATCCAGGCCGAGGCGTTGTGGATGATCGCGCGCAGGCGTTGGGTATGGTTGTTCAGTTCAGCGATAAACGCCAGGATGCCGGCCTCGCTGGAGAAGTCGGCAAACACCCCGATCGCCCCGCGTTCGCGCAGGGCCTGCACGCCGGGCCGTTCGCTGCGGTAGCTGAAAATCACCGGGTGGCCGTCGTCCAGCAGGCGCTGGGCGCAATGCAGGCCGACCCTCTGGCCGGCGCCGGTGATCAGGATCGGGGCGTTTGTCGCAGTCATGGGAGGCTCGAGTCGCTGGCAGATTGAAACTATACCAGCGACCGAGCGCCCCTGTACTCAAGCAGCGGCTTCGCTGGCCTTGCGTGGGGTCGGAACAGGATGCAGCCAATTGGCCAACAGATGGGTCGACAGCGGGATGAACCAATACACCATCAGAGGTGTAAGGGCCATGGTGCTGACCAGTACTCGCGGCGCCAGGTCGAGATCGCTGAGCAGGGGCCCCAGGACAAAATTGAACAGCAGCGACACCGGGAAAAACGCCAGCCAGATCGCCACCGCCTGCTTCCAACGCGGAGGGCGCGCGCCGACCGCACCGAACCAGCCATCGATACCGCGTACGCGGTGCTCGGACGGGTTGGCAAACAGCTCGCTGCCACGGCTCAACCAGGTACTGCGCGAGGCCGAAAATTCCCAGGCATGCAGGGTCTTTTCATCGGCGAAGCGGAAAATGATCTGGAATTCATCATCGTTGGGCGGCGGCGCGAGGACACCTGAACCCAGGTAGCCGGGAAAGTCCGTGGCCAATTGCTCGCCTTCGCGCAGCCAGGCCATCAGTTCTTCGTAGCGACCCTTGGCCACGCGGCGCGCAACCATCAGGGTGACGGGAGAGGTAGACATTGTGTATCTCCAAATAAGCGAGTGCGCTGGGCCGGGTAGGCGGCACACAAACGAGGCTGCGGGGTGTTGCAGCGACGTAGAAAAAACAGGCAAGGATTATTCCTGTTTTAGCCAAATACACCAGATACTTTGGTCGGTTCGTCGTTCAGCTTGTGTCGATCCGCTGAAAAAGCGTTAAATGGGATCCAAATCGACACGGATGTTTTTGACCTCTGATGCCCGAAACTATTGCTCCTCAACGCGAAACGACTTCCGACAACGGCAGCGTTTGCGGCGATCTTTTCCCTATCCGCGAAGTCGCTCGGCTGACCGGCGTCAACCCAGTCACCTTACGTGCCTGGGAACGACGCTATGGTCTTATCCAGCCCACTCGCACCGAAAGTGGGCATCGGTTGTACTCGCGTGACGATATTGACACCGTGCACCAGATTCTCGATTGGATCGAACGTGGCGTCGCCGTGAGCAAGGTGGGCAGGATTCTCGCGCGCGACGAGCTGCTCAGCGAACCTGGCGCCGGCCCTGGCGTGGAGTGGGAGCAGTGGCAAAGGCAACTGCGCCACGCCATCAGCGCATTCGATGACCGCCAGTTGGACCGACTGTACGGGCAGATCTTTGCCGCCTACCCCCTCGCCGTGGTGTTCCAGGACATCCTCATGCCGCTCTGGCAGGTGTTGTTACGGCACCAGGGACGCTTCGGCCAGGCCAGCGAGTGGCTATTCTTCGATAATTTCCTGCGCTCGCGTACCGCACAACGTTTGCAGATGGCCGCCGCCGCACCGCTGCCTCGAGTGTTGCTCGCGGCCGTTGCGGGGGAATGCCGCGAGCTGGAGTTGCTGGTCGCGGGCTTGCTGATGTCGGGGGAGAAACAGGCGGTCAAGGTCTTGGGCGTGGGCCAGCCATTCGATGAGTTGACCCTGATCTGTGAAAAGACCCAGCCCCAAGCCTTGGTGCTGTTTTCCAATCGCGCCCCCGGCAGTGAGTTGGCGTTGCGGCTCAGGCGTCTGGCGCTGACCCTCAATTGCCCGCTGCTGTTGGCCGGCGATGCAGCGGACTTGGCGCAGGAAAGCCTCGCCGGTTCATCCATCGGCTGCCTGGGTAATGAAGGCCGGTTGATGCAGCGCCGCTTGCAGCAATTTCTGGGCGGTGGCCTGGATACCTGATTTCAGGCGTGAACTTCAGGATGGGCCAGTCGGTGCTGTTGCAGGATGAACTGGCGCAGGCGCTCGGTTTCATCGGCGTCGCTCTGGCTCAGACGGTAGGCGAACAGCCCGCGTGCGGTTTCCCGTTCGAACGCTCCGCGCAACGCAATGCGTTCGTAACCCGAAGGGCTGAACCACAGGGAAAAGGTCTTCGGCGGCTTGATCCGTCCCCTAATTTCGACCAGCACCCCCTTGAATGACACCTCATGCACCCACAGGGCACCTGGGGTGCCCCTGACATTCTCCAGCGCCACCGGCGTTTCAAGTGCCAGGCGCCACGGCCGGATCATCGGACCGTCTTCGAAAATACTCGGTACGCCCAGACGCAGATGAACGGCGTGAAACTCATCTTCCACCAGGTGCAGTGGGAAGGTCAGTTGCTGGTTGTCGAACTGCGCCTGGATGGTGACGTGGTCGTGAGCGGCCAGTCGCGTGAGCAAATCGCGAATTTGCGCACCGCCGTTGACCGTCAAGCTCGACGACGCATCCCGCAGATTCAACTGCGGGTTGTGTTGCATGGTCTGGATAAAGTCCAGCTCGTCCTGTGTCAGGAGTGCGTCGCGTTGCATGAGGCTTGCTCGGTGGGTAGGTGTTAAATTGCCATTATCCTCTTAATGACCGTTTTTTCTAATTATTGTTAGCTCCACTCGTCGTTTTGAGTGTGGCCAGTTCGGCCTTGAGTTCGGCCACCTGGGCTTCCAATTGAGCCACGCGCTGTTGGGTCTTGACCTGAACCGTCACGTCCTTTTGCACGCCGACGAAATACGTCTGTTTGTCCGCGGGGTTGTAAGTGGTGGATAACGACAATTCATTCCAGAAAGGCGTGCCGTCCTTGCGGTAGTTACGCAGGGTCTCTCGGCAGTTGACGCCGGCCCTGAGCGCTTCACGAATGGCGATCAGGCCCGATTGGTCACGGTCACCGGATTGCAGGAAACGGCAATCCTGATAAAGGATCTCGTCGCGGGTGTAGCCGGTCATCCGCTCGAAAGCCGGGTTGACGTAGATCAGCGGCAGGTCCTTGCCTTCCCGTTCAGCGATTACGATGCCGTCATTCGAAGCGTCGATGACCATTTGCATCAATTGAGCATTAATCATGCAGGGGAATCCATCCATTTGAGGTGTCGCAAGTCTAAGGCAGCGCAGCCATCTTTCCAGTGGGTCGCGACGTTTTTTTGAAGGGGCGGGTTGAGCTGCTAATATCCCACGCTTTCGCTCAACTACAGGATCAGATTGATGAAAGTCGCCATCCTTTCCGGCTCGGTCTACGGCACCGCTGAAGAAGTCGCCCGTCACGCTGCCGGTATCCTCAAGGCTGCCGGCTTCGAGGCCTGGCACAACCCTCGCGCGACGCTAGCGGATGTGCAGGCGTTCGGCCCCGAGGCATTTTTGGCGGTAACGTCCACAACCGGCATGGGCGAGTTGCCCGATAACCTGCAGCCCCTGTATTCGATGATCCGTGACCAACTGCCCGCCGCCTGGCGTGGCCTGCCCGGTGCGGTGATCGGCCTGGGCGACGCCAGCTATGGCGATACCTTCTGCGGCGGTGGCGAGCAAATGCGCGAGCTGTTTGGAGAGTTGGGTGTGCGTGAAGTGCTGCCGATGCTGCGCCTGGACGCCAGCGAAAGCGTGACCCCCGAAGCTGACGCCGAACCCTGGCTGGCCGAGTTGGTCACTGCACTGCGCGGCTGACCGGAAATTCCCGCAGCAACGCCAGCCAGGCCTGGGCGGCTTTCGACAGATAGGCGCCCGCACGCCAGGTAAACGCAATGTCCCAGCGCAGGTCGTCGGGCGCCTTGAGCGTCAGGCGCACCACGCCCGGTCGCACCAACCCACGGGCAACCACGCTGGGCAACAGCACCACGCCCTGGCCGGCCGCGACCAGGGCGGCGAGGAAGTCTGCCTGGCCGCTACGGCCGATTTCCCTCGGAGTGAAACCCACCTGCTGGCAGGCCTGGATCAGCCGATCATTGAGCACAAAGCTGCGCTGGTACATCAGGAACGGCGTGTCCGCCAGTTCCTCCAGGCGTACCTGGGCGTTCTGCGCCAGCGGGTGATCCATCGGCAGCAGGGCGTCGAGCGGCTCATCGCAGAAGGCTTGCCGGGCAAAGGCCGGATCACTGGAATTCAGGCAGCCGCCCACATCCAGCTCACCATTGAGAATTGCCTGTTCGATCGTGCGGCTGCCGCCTTCCAGCAGTTGAATGGTGACCTTTGGGTAGCGTCTGCGGTACTCGGCAAACAGTCCCGCAAACAAGGTATCCCCCGCCAATAGCGGCAGGCCCAGGCGCAACTCGCCGCGGGCCAGTTGCTGCATGTCATCCAGCTCACTCAGCAATTCCGTCTGCAAGCGCAGCATGGCTTCAGCCCGTTGCAGCACCACCTCGCCGGCAGCGGTCAGGCGGATGTGTGAGCCGGTGCGCTCCAACAGCGGTGTGCCCAGGCTTTGTTGCAGTTGCGCCACCTGTTTACTGACGGCAGATTGACTGATGTGCAGGGTTTTTCCCGCTTGGGTAAAACCGCCTCGGTGAATCACTTCGACAAAGCTGCGCAGCTGTTTGAATTCCATGATCAGGATTCCCATTTGGAATAGTCGGCAGTCTAACAATTCGCTGTGGGGATGGGGTGCGCGTCTCTAAAATGGAGGCCTGCGAGGAACCAAAGCCCATGAAGCGTTTCACCCGTCTGTTGATTGAATTGATCGTGCTGTTGGCTATTTATCTGCTCGGTTGCCAACTAGCCGTATGGCTCGCGTGGCCGATTCCTGGCGGCGTAGTGGGCCTGGGCCTGTTGTTGGCAAGCTTCGCTAGCGGGCTGGTGAAACCGGCGGCCCTGCAATTGGGCGCCGGTGTGTTGATGGCTGAAATGTTGCTGTTCTTCATTCCTGCGTTGATGAGCCTGCTGGACTACGGCGGCCTGTTGCGCAATGACGGCTGGCGCATCCTGCTGGTGATTGGCTTCAGCACCTTGGCGGTGATGCTGGTGACCGCGTTCACCGTCGAACTGGTGTGCCGCTGGAGGCTGCGCCATGAAGCTTGAGCTGATGCCGGTGTTCTGGCTCGCCTTGACCTTGGGTGCGTACATTTTCAGCCGCTGGATCTACCGTCGCACCGGGCGTTACCTGTTGTCGCCGCTGATTCTGGTGCCGGTACTCTTGCTGGCCGTGGCGGTGCCGATGAACACCGCCTACGCCGAATACTCCGCCGACACCCATTGGTTGATGCTGGTGCTGGGCCCGGTGACCGTGGCCTTCGCGGTGCCGATCTGGCAGCAGCGCACGTTGCTGGCGCGTTACTGGTCGGCCTTGTTGCTGGGCATGATCGCCGGCAGCGTGGCCTCCATCGCCACCTCATTCGGCTTGGCCAAAGCGCTGGCGTTGGACACCTCGGTGACGATGTCCCTGGTGCCACGCTCCATCACCACACCGTTCGCCATGCCCGTGTCGTCCGACTTGGGTGGCGTGCCGGAACTGACGGCCGTGTTCGTGATGTTCACCGGCGTGTTCGGCGCCATGCTCGGCGGCGTGCTGCTCAAGTGGTTGCCATTGCGCACACCCTTGGCGCGCGGCGCGTTGTTCGGCGTGGGCGCCCATGGTGCGGGCGTGAGCCGAGCACACGAAGTGGGCGGTGAAGAGGGCTCCGTCGCGGGCCTGGTGATGGTGCTGACGGGGCTGCTCAACCTGTTCGCCGCGCCTTTATTGGCGGCACTTCTCTGACGTCGCGTGTACGCATTTAAACTATTCTCAACACTGACTCGTACGGTCATCAAGCTGGCTGCCAAGGCAACTACGGCGGCGACGGCGTCTGACTAGACTGGCCCATCACTCAAAAAAACAATAAGAAAATGCGCCAAGGAGGTCGTTGCCGTGAGCCTAGCCCCCGTTCCATCGCCACAGAATGTCAAAGATCAGGTCAGCGCTGCCGAATGGCAGACCCGTGTCGACCTGGCTGCCTGCTACCGCCTGGTGGCGATGCACGGTTGGGATGACCTGATCTTCACCCACATCTCGGCCAAGGTGCCGGGCACTGATGATTTCCTGATCAACCCCTACGGCCTCATGTTCCACGAGATCACTGCGTCGAGCCTGGTCAAGGTCGACCAAGCCGGCAACAAGCTGATGGACAGCCCCTACGAGATCAATCCGGCGGGCTACACCATCCACAGCGCCATCCACGAAGTGCGCCACGACGTAGCCTGCGTGCTGCACACCCACACCGCTGCCGGTGTTGCGGTGGCGGCGCAGAAGCAAGGCGTGTTGCCGATCAGCCAGCAATCGATATTCGTGCTGTCGAGCCTGGCCTATCACGCCTACGAAGGTGTGGCGCTGAATCACGAAGAAAAGGCCCGCCTGCAGGCCGATCTGGGCGACAACAATTTCCTGATGCTGCACAACCACGGCCTGCTGACCTGCGGCAGTACCATCGCCGACACCTTCCTGATGATGTTCACCTTCCAGCGCGCCTGCGATATCCAGGTGCTGGCGCAAAACGGTGGTGCTGAATTGATCAACATCGGCCCCCAGATTCTCGCTGGCGCCAAGGCGATGGTGGCGGCTGTCACAAAGAGCGCACAAGGTATGGGGGGCGCGCTGGCCTGGCCGGCGTTGCTGCGTAAGCTGGACACTCAAGACCCTGGGTATAGAAGCTGATGCCACTCGCCGAGATCCCGCTGAGAGCCTGGCGCAAACGCAGCCAGACGTTCGACTTCCACGGCCGCGCCATCCGTTATTGGGTGGCGGGGCAGGGCGAACCGTTGCTGCTGATCCATGGCTTTCCCACGGCCAGCTGGGACTGGCACTACCTGTGGCAGCCCCTGGCCCAGCGCAACCTGGTGATTGCCTGCGACATGCTCGGTTTCGGCGACTCGGCCAAGCCGGTGGACCACGGTTATTGCCTGCTGGAACAGGCGGATTTGCAACAGGCACTGCTGGAACATCTGCGCGTGGAGCAGCCGGTGCATGTGCTGGCCCACGACTACGGTGACAGTGTCGCCCAGGAACTGCTGGCCCGGCACTACGAGGGTCGCTTTCAGATGGCCAGCTGCGTGTTTCTCAACGGCGGGCTGTTTCCCGAAACCCATCGACCGGCATTGGTGCAAAAACTCTTGCTCAGCCCGCTGGGCTGGATGATCGGCCGTGCTTTTGGGCGCAATGCCCTGGCAAACAGTTTCAGCCAGATCTTTGGCCCCAACACCCGCCCCAGCGAAAGTGCGCTGGATGATTTCTGGAGCCTGATCGACTGCCATGACGGCACGCGCATCCTGCACAAACTCATTGCCTACATCCCTCAACGCCGGCGCATGCGTGAGCGTTGGGTGGCGGCGATGCAACAGGATGAAGTGCCGCTGCGGGTGATCGATGGCGAGATCGACCCGATCTCCGGCACTCATATGGTGGAGCGTTATCGCGAATTGGTGCCCCACGCCGACACGGTACTGCTGGCCAATATCGGCCACTACCCGCAGATCGAGGCGCCGGTTCAGGTGCTCAAGCACTACCTGGCGTTCCGTGATCGGATTGGGCAACCGGCACCACGATTGGCCTATTCCTGAGCTGACGATTATCCCCCAGCCTTATCGAGCACCATTCAGCCCTGGCCGGCTTTATTGTGACCAAAGCCCCCGTGCCTGACACTCGACCCATTCCCATTGTCGCCTTTGGAGTTCGGTATGAGTCAGTCAGTGCAGTTCCAGGATAAGGTCGTGATCGTCACCGGTGCCGGCGGCGGGTTGGGCCGGGCCCATGCGCTGCTGTTCGCCAAACATGGCGCCAAGGTGCTGGTCAACGACCTGGGCGGTTCCACCCAGGGCGAAGGCGCCAATGCTTCGGCTGCTGACCGTGTGGTGGCGCAGATCCGCGAGGCCGGTGGCATCGCCGAAGCCAACCATGACTCTGTCACCGACGGTGACAAGATCGTGCAGAACGCCCTCGACGCCTTTGGCCGTATCGACGTGGTGGTCAACAACGCCGGCATCTTGCGCGACAAGACCTTCCACAAAATGGACGACAGCGACTGGGACCTGGTTTACCGGGTGCATGTCGAGGGCGCCTACAAAGTCACCCGCGCCGCCTGGCCCCATCTGCGCGAGCAAGGTTACGGGCGGGTGATCTTCACTGCATCCACCTCGGGCATCTATGGCAACTTCGGCCAGTCCAACTATGGCATGGCCAAGCTCGGCCTGTATGGATTGACGCGCACCCTGGCGCTGGAGGGCCGCAAGAACAACATCCTGGTCAACGCCATCGCCCCAACCGGTGGCACGCGCATGACCGAAGGCTTGATCCCGCCGCAGGTGTTCGAGCGCCTCAAGCCGGAGTTGGTCAGCCCATTGGTGGTGTACCTGGGCAGCGAGGCCTGCGAGGAAACCTCGGGGCTGTTTGAAGTGGGCGGCGGCTGGATCGGCAAGACCCGCTGGGAGCGTAGCCTGGGCGTGGGCTTTGATCCGCAAGCAGGCTTCTCGCCCGATGACGTGGCGGCGCATTGGCAGCAGATCTGCGACTTCGAGGGGGCGGCTCACCCCAAGGACAATATCGAGGCGTTGAAGGAGATGATGGCCAATTTGCAGAAATTCAGCCTGTGATCGTTGCTTGAAAAAGCTTGAATGCTACGGGGCGCTGAGGGCGCCCCGTTTTATTCCAGGCATAAAAAAGGCCGCTGCATAGGCAGCGGCCGAAGTAAGACGTTGGATCAAGGAGCGACAAATCAACGTCAGTGAACACCGGTAAAAGACTGAAAACAGGCATCAATCCATTTGAATCTGGCTTTTCTTCCGGTTGTGGAAGCGGGCCGTTTGCCCTGAAAGCCCGGCAAGAATAGCCGCTTGTAACAAAATGAGTAATGCCGATTCGTGACAAGGACTGTTGCGTAATCAGCAACAGTTGCGCGGTCCTCCATACATTCCCCTGATAACCCACCATCCACCCAATGCATGCCTGTGCCCGAAGCCCAGGCCAGAGCGCCCTGTCATCCTTTCGAGCGACAACACGAATCCCTCCTTGGTGCGCTTATCGCTCCTGATGGGCGGCAGTAGGGTGGGGCCTTCTGTCACTCACCGGGGAAGACGCATGACAAGAACAACAATGCGCGCCATCTTCAGGCCACAGGCGCTGGCCGCTGCGGTTGCGTTGGGGTGCTGTGCCCAGGCACAGGCTGTTTCATTCAACATTGGCGAGATCGAAGGGCAATTCGATTCCTCGCTGTCGGTGGGCGCGAGCTGGGGCATGCGCGACGCCGATAAAAAGCTGGTGGGCACGGTCAACGGCGGCACTGGCCAGGCGTCTACCGGGGATGATGGGCGCTTGAACTTCAAGAAGGGCGAGACCTTCTCCAAGATCTTCAAGGGCCTGCACGATCTTGAGTTGAAGTACGGCGACAGCGGCGTATTCGTGCGTGGCAAGTACTGGTATGACTTCGAGTTGCAGGATGAAGATCGCGAATTCAAACAGATCAGCAATCACCACCGCGATGAGGGCGCACGTTCCTCCGGCTACGAATTGCTCGATGCCTTCGTCTATCACAACTATTCGATTGGCGACCAACCGGGCAACGTGCGCCTCGGCAAGCAAGTGGTCAGCTGGGGTGAAAGTACCTTTATCGGTAACTCCATCAACAGCATCAACCCCATCGACGTCTCAGCCTTCCGCCGCCCCGGTGCGGAAATCAAGGAAGGGCTGATTCCGGTGAACATGCTGTTCGCCTCCCAGAGCTTGACCAACCAGCTGACAGTGGAAGGTTTTTACCAACTGAACTGGGAAAATACCGTACTGGATAATTGCGGCACATTCTTTGGTGGGGATGTGGCGGCCCACGGCTGTAATGACAACTACACGGTGGGTAACCCGGCGATTGCGCCGTTGCAGCCGGTGGCCGCCGCGTTTGGGCAAGGCTTTCAAGTGACCCGCGAGGGTGTGATCGTGCAGCGTGCACGGGATCGTGATGCCCGTGACAGTGGTCAGTTCGGTACGGCGTTGCGCTGGCTGGGAGATGACACCGAGTACGGTCTGTACTTCATGAATTATCACAGCCGTACGCCAACGGTGGGGACCATCACCAACAACACCAGCCTGGCCACCCTGGGCGCCGTCTCCGGTACCGCCAACGGCATCGCACCCGGCTCCGGTGCGGGGTTGGTCCAGAGCCTCATGCTCGGCCGTGGCCAGTATTATTTGGATTACCCGGAAGATATCCGCCTGTTCGGTGCCAGCTTCTCCACCACCTTGCCCACGGGCACGGCGTGGACCGGTGAGATCAGCTACCGGCCGAATGCGCCGGTGCAACTCAACACCACCGACCTGACCCTGGCCTTGATCAACCCCGTCGCCGGCCAGACCGCTTCGCCAATCCGCAGCAACTTCGGTGACGACAACAAAGGCTATCGCCGCAAGGAAATCACCCAGATTCAAAGCACCATGACCCAGTTCTTCGATCAGGTGCTGGGCGCCGAACGCCTGACGCTGGTAGGCGAGGCTGCGTACGTGCATGTCGGTGGGCTGGAAGACAAATCCAAACTGCGCTACGGCCGCGATTCGGTCTACGGTGCCTATGGTTTCCAAGGTGACACCGATGGTTTCGTCACCGCCAATTCCTGGGGCTACCGCGCGCGGGCGATCCTTGACTACAACAACGCGATTTTCGGGGTGAACCTCAAGCCCAACCTGTCCTGGTCCCATGACGTGGCCGGCTACGGCCCCAATGGCCTGTTCAACAAAGGCGCCAAGGCCATCAGCATCGGCGTGGATGCGGACTACCGCAGCACCTACACCGCCAGCCTGAGCTACACCGACTTCTTCGGCGGCGACTACAACACCCTGACCGACCGCGACTTCCTCGCCCTCAGCTTCGGCGCGAACTTCTGACCTGGCTTAAAGAAGGACAAGCATCCATGCGTAAGACAATTGCAGTGTTGGCCCTCAGCCTGTTGGCCACCCACGTGATGGCAGCGGTATCGCCGGAAGAGGCGGCCAAGCTCGGCACCACCCTGACCCCGGTGGGCGCCGAAAAAGCCGGCAACGCCGACGGCTCGATCCCAGCCTGGACCGGTGGCATCCCGAAAAATGCCGGCGCCGTGGACAGCAAGGGCTTCCTGGCCGACCCGTTCGCCAGTGAGAAACCACTGTTCGTGATCACCGCGGCCACCGTCGACAAATACAAGGACAAACTCTCCGACGGCCAGGTGGCGATGTTCAAGCGTTACCCCGAGACCTACAAGATCCCGGTGTACCCAACCCACCGTACGGTCAACCTGCCGCCGGAGATCTACGAGTCGATCAAGCGCAGCGCGCTGAACGTCAAGCCGATCAACGACGGCAATGGACTGGAAGGTTTCACCGGTAACCGCTACTACGCGTTCCCGATTCCGAAGAATGGCGTGGAAGTGCTGTGGAACCACATCACCCGCTACCACGGTGGCAATTTGCGCCGCATCATCACCCAGGCCACGCCGCAGACCAACGGCAGCTACACGCCGATCCGCTTCGAGGAGGAAGTGGCGGTGCCGCAATTGATCCCGGACATGGACCCGGCCAAGGCGGCCAACGTGCTGACCTTCTTCAAGCAGTCGGTGACGGCACCGGCGCGCCTGGCGGGCAACGTGCTGCTGGTGCATGAAACCCTCGACCAAGTGAAGGAGCCGCGCCTGGCGTGGATCTACAACGCCGGCCAGCGTCGCGTGCGCCGCGCGCCGCAAGTAGCGTATGACGGGCCGGGCACTGCCTCCGACGGCCTGCGCACCTCGGACAACTTCGACATGTTCTCCGGCGCCCCGGACCGCTACGACTGGAAGCTGGTGGGCAAGAAAGAGATGTACATCCCCTACAACAGCTACAAGCTCGACCAGCCGACACTCAAGTACGACGACATCATCAAGGCCGGCCACATTAACCAGGACCTGACCCGCTATGAGCTGCACCGTGTGTGGGAAGTGGTCGGCACGGTCAAGCCGAGTGAGCGGCACATCTACGCCAAGCGCCACATGTACATCGACGAGGACAGCTGGCAGGTGGCACTGGTGGATCACTACGACGGCCGTGGCCAACTGTGGCGTGTCGCCGAAGGTCATGCGCAGTTCTATTACGACCACCAGACCCCGGCCTACACCGTGGAAACCCTCTACGACATCATCGCCGGACGCTACATCGCGCTGGGCATGAAGAACGAGGAGAAGAGCAGCTTTGTGTTCGGTTTCGCGGCCAAGGCGGCCGATTACACCCCGGCAGCGTTGAGGGCCGAAGGGGTTCGCTGATCACCCTTTGATCTGGCCGGGACCCTTCAGGCTCCCGGCTTTTTTATGCCCGCCAATCACCCCGCTGAATACTTCTTCAACAACCGCCGACCACAGGACTAGGGTAGGCGCCACGTTGCATAACAATAAAAAAGCAGGATGCAGCAATGACCGCCATGACACGCTGCCTGGACCGTCCTGGATTCATGCCTCGGCTGTCCGCCCATCATTTGTTGCGCCCACGCCTGGCCGAGCCCTTGCTGGCGGCGCAGGTCAGGGTCAAGTTGCTGTGCGCGCCCGGCGGCAGTGGCAAGAGCGCGCTGCTCGCCGAGTGCGCGTTGCAGGCACCCAAGGATTGCCCGGTGTACTGGTTGCCGCTCAATGGTGTTGCCCTGAGCCCCGTCGATCTTTGCCAGCGCTTGGCGCAGAACCTGGGTTTGCCGTTCACCGATGAGGTGACACTGCTGTCGGACCTTGCGCGTTGGCAGGCTCCGGCCTGGCTGTTCCTCGATGACTTCTGCCGCTTGCCCGCGCCGGACACCGACGCCTTGCTGGATCGCCTGCTCACTGCCAGCAGCCCGGCCCTGACCTGGTGGCTGGGCGCGCGGCGTCGCCCGCTGTGCAATTGGCCGAGGTTGCTGCTGGACGATGAGCTGCTGGAGTTTGGCGCAGACTTGGCGTTCAGCCCTGCCGAGGTCCAGCAATTGCTCATTCATGCCCCAGGGCAGTCTGTCGACAGCGTGTTGCAGTTCAGTGCCGGCTGGTGTGCCGGTACGCGCATCGCTTTGCTGGGGGACGGCCACCCGGAAAAGACCTTGCTCGATTACCTGCAACACGAGCTGTTCAGCACATTGCCGCTCGAACTGGCCGAAGCCTGGCGCGTGTTGGCTCATCTGCCGCGCTTCAACGCAGGGTTGTGCGAGCACCTGTTCGGCTTTGGCGACGGTGATCAGTACCTGCATGATTTGCAGGCCCTCGGCGCGTTTATCCAGCCTTGGGAAGACACCGAGTGGCTGCAGGTCTTTCCACCCCTCGCCGATTTGCTGCGTGACGAGCCCTGGCCAGCCAAGCGTTCATGGCACCGCCGCGCCTGCCAATGGTTCACCGCCAAACAGGACTGGCAGGCCGCGTTTGAACAAGCCTTGCTCGCCGAAGAATATGAAGTGGCGGTGAGCCTGTTGCAGCACTTCAGTTTTGAAGACCTGTTCCGCCAGCAGAACGCGATGCTGCTGTTGCGCCTGCATGAACAGCAGGGTGATGAGCTGATGCTCGGCTCGGCGCAATTGGTCGGGTTGCTGACGGCGGCGTTGCTGTTCGCCGGGCGCTTCGAGCAGGCCGCGCAATGCATCCATCAACTGGCACGCTTTGCGCCGCAACCAACGGCGGCGCAGCAGCGCTACCTGCTGGCGCGTTGGCAGGCGCAATGGGGCTGGCTGCTGCATCTGGGCGGCGATGCCGAACGTTCTCGCGAACACTTCCTCGAAGCGCTGCAAGCTTTGCCCGACAGCGCCTGGACGTCGCGGTTGATGTGCCTTTCGGGCCTGACCCAGCAAGCCTTGCTGCGTGGTGAGCTGGATGTCGCCCAAGCCCTGAGTCGCGAAGCCTTGTGCCTGGCCCGTGCCCACGGCTCGTTGCTGCTCGAAGCCTTGTTGGAGCTGGACCACGCGCAACTGCTGGAGCAGCGTGGCGCCCCTTATCGGGCGCAAAGCCTGCTGGAAAATGTGCAGGCGATGTTGCTCAAGCAGCGCCTCAAGGCCGGGCCCTTGGTCGGGCGCATTGCCCTGCGGCGCGGGCACCTGGCGTTGCGTCAGGGGCAAGACAGCCTGGCCGCCGAGTGTTTCGAGGCGGGCTTGAAGATGTGCCTGCACAGCCAGGACAAACGCGTGCTCTACGGATTCCTCGGCCTGGCCCTGCTGGCCGCCAACCGTGGCGATTACGCCCAGGCCTTTGTGCAACTACGCGATGCCGAGCGGCTGATGCAGCAGCGTCAGGTGCCCGACACGGTGTACCGCGCGGTGTTGCTGCTGGTCAGCGGGCATTTCTGGTTGCAGCAGGGGCGTGCCGAATTGACGGTGGAAGCGGTGCGCCGTGTCCTTCGCCACTTCCGTGGCCCCCAGGCCAGGCAGGCGCCACCCGCCACCTTGGAGCTGGTGCCACGCCTGGAGTACCTGCTGGTGCTGGCGGAAGTGAAGCTGGGTTGCGCCGATCAGCCAGTGGCGCGGCTCACGGCCTTGCTGGACACCACCCGCCAACGCGGCATGCTTTGCCTGGAAACCGAGCTGCACCTGGTGCTGGGCGAAGTGGCCTGGCAAATCGGTGATTCCACGCTGGCGCGCCGCTCGCTGCAAACCGGGCTGGCGCTGGCGGCACGTTGCCAGGTGCAGCAGGCGATTCGCGAGCTGCGCTTGCGCTCGCCGGGGTTATTGAGCGAGCTGGGCATGGAGCCGCAAACGCCAGGGGCGGGTGCAGTAGAAAGCCCACTCAGCCAGCGCGAACTGGAAGTGCTGCAGTTGATCGCCCTGGGCAATTCCAACCTGGAAATCGCCGACCGGCTGTTTATCTCCCTGCATACGGTCAAGACTCACGCGCGGCGTATCCACAGCAAGCTCGGCGTGGAGCGGCGCACGCAAGCGGTGGCCAAGGCCAAGACGTTGGGGTTGATGACCTAGGCGCAGAACGCCTGGCGGTATTCGCCGGGGGTGGCGCCCATGGCTTGGCGGAAGCGATGGGTGAAGTGGCTGGCGCTGGAAAAACCGCACATCAAGGCGATTTCACTCAAGGGCAGGGCGCCACTGCGCAAGAGGGCCTGGGCGCGGGTCAGTCGGCGTGCCAACACGTACTGATGGGGCGGCAGGCCGAAGCTTTGTCGGAACATCCGCGCGAAGTGGTATTCCGACAGCGCGCACATCCCGGCCAGTTGGCCCAGGCTGATCGGGTCTTCCAGGTGCTGGTCGATGTACTCAACCAACAGCCGTCGCTGATACGCCGCCAGCCCGCCTTTCAACCGCAGCCCCTCGCGGGCGCCGACCTGGCTGAGCAAGGTGTGGCTGAGCATTTCGTGGGCCAGGCTGCTGGTCAGCAGGCGCTCGGCGGGTTCGTGCCAGTTCAGCGCGATCAACTGGTGAAAGCGCCGGGCCTGGCTGGCGTCTTCCAGAAAAGTGCTTTCGCGCAATTGCAGGGTGCGCGGTTCGCGGTCGAGCAGGGTGACGCAGCCGAGGGCGAATTGCTCCGGGCTGAAGTACACGTGGGCCAGGCGGATTTCGCCGTTGATCACCCAGGCCGACTGATGCTCGGCGGGCAGGATGCACAGCTTGTCGGGCCCGCCCTTGGTGCCGGGCTGGTCGCGCCGAAAGGTGCCGGTGCCGCCGCCGATGTAGCAGGACAAGGTGTGATGGCTGGGCGCCTGGTAATCCTGGGCATCGTGATGGTTGCTCCACAAGGCTGCAGACAAGCCGTCACCGAGCTCGGCGCAGGCTTCGAGGCGTGCATTGGGCGAGCGGTTAAGGGCTTGAAAGACTTGCAGGGATTCCAGATCAGGCATGGTTCGTACTCTCCGACGCCTTGCATCCTACTCCGCGCGGCGCGTGCTGTGCGCCCACCGCCCGACAAAAGCGCAAGATTGTGCAAGAGCGCGGCATGGATCGCGGGCCACACTGTGGCTCAATCGATGGAGCCCGCTATGAACCTTTCCCTGTATTTACTCACCGTGCTGATCTGGGGCACCACCTGGATCGCCCTCAAATGGCAACTGGGCGTGGTGGCGATTCCCGTGTCCATCGTCTATCGCTTCGGCCTGGCGGCGCTGGTGTTGTTTGCGCTGTTGCTGGTCAGCCGCAAGTTGCAGGTGATGAACCGGCGCGGGCATTTGATCTGCCTGGCCCAGGGGCTGTGTCTGTTTTGCGTGAACTTCATGTGCTTCCTGACGGCCAGCCAATGGATCCCCAGCGGGTTGGTGGCGGTGGTGTTCTCCACTGCGACGCTGTGGAACGCGCTGAATGCCCGGGTGTTTTTCGGCCAGCGGGTGGCGCGCAATGTGTTGATGGGCGGCGGCTTGGGCTTGCTGGGCTTGGGCCTGTTGTTCTGGCCGGAACTGGTAGGGCATACCGCCAGCCCGCAGACCTTGCTCGGATTGGGGTTGGCGTTGCTGGGGACGATGTGTTTCTCGGCGGGCAATATGCTGTCGAGTCTGCAACAGAAGGCCGGTCTGAGGCCGCTGACGACCAATGCCTGGGGCATGTTGTATGGTTCGTTGATGCTGGCGACCTATTGCTTGGTGCGCGGGATTCCGTTTGAGATGGACTGGAGCGCGCGGTATGTCGGAGCCCTGTGGTACCTGGTGATCCCAGGTTCGGTAATCGGCTTTACCGCGTACCTGACCCTGGTCGGGCGCATGGGGCCGGAGCGCGCGGCGTATTGCACCGTGTTGTTCCCGGTGGTGGCGCTGAATGTCTCGGCGTTTGCCGAGGGCTACCAGTGGACCGCGCCGGCGTTGGCGGGGTTGGTGCTGGTGATGCTGGGCAATGTGTTGGTGTTTCGTAAGCCCAAGCCAGCCCCTGTCCCCACCGAGAAAGCCTTACTTCAGCCCTAGGCGCTTGGCCATCCGGCCGAGGTTGGCGCGGTCCAGGCCGAGTTCGCGGGCGGCGCTGGCCCAGTTGTGCTGGTGGCGCTCCAGGCAGGCACTGATGACCTGGCGTTGGTAGTGCTCGGTGGCTTGACGCAGGTCGCCGGTCACGACGGGTATCACGTCGGTGTGTGCTTCGATCACGGGTGCGCTGACGTCGGGCAGGTCCAGGTCCTGGGCATTCAAGCTGAGAATCTTCGGACGCTCGCGACAGTTTCCCAAGGCTTTCAGCGCGCTGCGTCCGATCAGATGCTCCAGCTCTCGTACATTCCCCGGCCAGTTATAGGCCAGCAGCGCCGCCTGGGCGTCGCTGGTCAGGCGCAGGCTGCCCAGGCCCATGCGTGAGCGGTTCTGTTCCAGGAAGAAACCGGCCAGCAGCAACACATCGCGCCCGCGTTCGCGCAGCGCCGGCACTTGCAGCGGATAGACGCTGAGGCGGTGATAGAAGTCGGCGCGGTAGCGGCCATTGCGTACTTCGTCAGCGAGGTCGCGGTTGGTGGCGGCGATCAGGCGCACATCCACTTGGTGTTCCTTGTCCGAGCCCAGGCGTTGCAATTGACCGCTTTGCAGCACCCGCAGCAGCTTGGCTTGCACGGTCAGTGACAGTTCGCCCACTTCGTCGAGGAACAGCGTGCCGCCGTTGGCCAGTTCGAACCTGCCGCGACGCTCGTTCAGCGCGCCGGTAAAGGCGCCGCGCACATGACCGAACAGCTCGCTCTCCACCAGGGTTTCCGGCAGGGCGGCGCAGTTGAGGCTGATCAGCGGTTTATCCGCGCGCGTCGAAGCGGCATGGATGGCCTGGGCCACCAGTTCTTTGCCAACTCCGGTTTCGCCGGTGATCAGCACAGTGAGGTCACTGCCGCCCACCAGCTTGATCTCTTCTACCAGGCGCTTGTGGGGTTTGCTCTGGCCGATCATCTCCTTGTGCTGCTGGCCGCTGGCCTCGCGGTAGATTTCGGCGCGCAGGGTCAGGCGTTCAATGCGTTCGGCCACGTTGACGGTAGCCGCGGCGAGGCTGGCGAAGGCTTGCAGGGCATCCAGTTCCACGCGCTCGAAGCGCTCGGTGTCGAGGGCGTCCAGGGTCAGCAGGCCCCAGGGCTGATCGTCGACGAACAGCGGGCAGCCCATGCAATCGTGCACTTCCAGATGCCCGTGCAACCCATCCACCAATCCGTCATAAGGGTCGGGCAATTCGCTGTCACTGTCGAAACGCGTTGGGCCGGGGCTGCTCAGCAGCACGGCGAAGCGTGGGTGATCGCTGACCTTGAAGCGCCGGCCCAGGGTGTCGGCGCTCAGGCCGTCGACGGCCAGCGGCACCAGCCATTCGCCGTCCAGGCGCAACAGCGCGGCGGCGTCACAGGGCAGCAGGGCGCGCATGGCTTGTAACAGGCGGCGGTAACGCTCGCCTTCGGGCAGTTCGCGGGACAGGTCAGCGACCAGGGGCAGCAGGGTAGTGAGCAGCGATTGCGCAGTCATAATGACTCCTTGTAGTCCTTATGACTATACGTTGTAGGAAGTCATACTGACTACATATTAAATAAGTCATTGAAATTTAACGTTTTATTAGTTGGCACGAATACTGAGTAGATAAAGGCAATCAGTAAAGAAGCCCAGGAGGCTCCCATGCTTAGTGCCCAAGACCGTGCCATCGTCAAATCCACCGTGCCCCTGCTGGAAAGCGGTGGCGAAGCGCTGATCACCCATTTCTACCGCATGATGCTTTCCGAGTACCCGCAAGTTCGCCCGCTGTTCAACCAGGCCCACCAGGCCAGCGGCGACCAACCCCGCGCCTTGGCCAATGGCGTGTTGATGTATGCGCGGCATATCGACCAGTTGGACCAACTGGGCGACTTGGTGGCCAAGATCATTAACAAGCACGTGGCCCTGCAGATCCTGCCGGAGCATTACCCGATCGTCGGCGCCTGCCTGCTGCGTGCGATCTCCGAAGTGCTGGGCAGCGAGATTGCGACCCCTGAAGTGATGAGTGCCTGGGGCGCGGCCTACGGCCAATTGGCGGATATCCTGATTGGCGCCGAAGCGGCGATCTATGAAGAGAAGGCCCAGGCGCCCGGTGGCTGGCGCGGTGCGCGGCCGTTCATCGTGGTCAAGCGCGTGGTGGAGAGTGACGAAATCATCTCCTTCTACTTTGCCCCGGTAGATAACGGCCCGATTCTCGCCGCCGCGCCAGGCCAATACATCGGCATGAAATTGGTGCTCGATGGCGAGGAAGTGCGCCGCAACTATTCGCTGTCGGCCCTGACCGATTCGGGCCTGTACCGCATCAGTGTCAAGCGCGAAGCCGGCGGGCGGGTGTCCAACTACTTGCACGACCAACTGCATGTCGGCGCGACCATCGATCTGTTCACGCCTTCGGGTGAGTTCACCCTGGCAGCCAGCGATAAACCGCTGGTGCTGATCAGCGGCGGGGTCGGCATTACGCCAACCTTGCCGATGCTCGAAGCCGCCCTGGCTACCCAGCGCCCGGTGCACTTCATCCACTGCGCGCGTAACGGTGGGGTGCATGCGTTCCGTGATTGGGTCGATGCGTTGGCAGCACAGCATCCGCAGCTCAAGCGCTTCTACTGCTACTCCGAAGATGATGGCGTGAGCCCGGCGGCGGACAAGGTGGGTTTGCTCAGCCAGGAACAGCTTGCGGCGTGGTTGCCTGAACAGCGCGACATCGATGCCTACTTCCTTGGCCCTAAAGGCTTCATGGGCGCGATCAAGCGCCACCTCAAGGCCTTGGGCGTGCCAGAGAAGCAAAGCCGCTACGAGTTCTTCGGCCCGGCTGCGGCGCTGGAATAACACGGTCAAAAATGTGGGGACGGGCTTGCTCGCGAATGCAGTGTGTCAGTCGATGCATGAGTGACTGACACAACGCTTTCGCGGGCAAGCCCGCTCCCACATTTTGTTTTGCATTTCCCAAGATTAATCCCCCGTTAACCCCCCTCTGTTTAAACCACTCCCTGTGTGTAAACTTGCGGCCATTGGCACAACCAAACAAAGGGAACCGGAAATGAGTGACGAATTGCGTTTAGGCAGGGAGCGGCGCTTTCTGGTGTTGCTGGGCATCATCTGCCTGGCGCTGATCGGCGGTGCGCTGTATATGCAGGTGGTATTGGGCGAGGCGCCATGCCCGCTGTGCATCCTGCAACGCTACGCCTTGCTGTTGATCGCGATCTTCGCGTTCATCGGCGCAGCCATGCGCACCAAAGGGGCGCTCACGTTTTTCGAAGGGCTGGTGATCCTCAGCGCCCTCGGCGGTGTGGCCGCAGCCGGTCACCACGTGTACACCCAGTTCTTCCCCCAGGTCAGCTGCGGCATCGATGTGCTGCAACCGATCGTCGATGACCTGCCACTGGCCAAGGTGTTTCCCCTGGGCTTCCAGGTCGACGGCTTCTGCAGCACCCCGTATCCGCCCGTGCTGGGCCTGTCCCTGGCGCAGTGGGCGCTGGTCGCGTTCGTGCTGACGGTGATCCTGGTGCCGTTGGGCATTTACCGGAATCGCCAGCGCAAAGCCTGAGCCCATTCCTGAAACGCCCCGGTCCTTCTTGAGCGAAGGCCGGGGCGTTTTTGCGTGTAGGGATTTGTGAACAGAGCGTGACGCCGGACAACTTTGGGTGTGCGCAGTGTGCGACATGTTGTCACACGGAAGCTGCCGCAGGACGTTTCTGACCCGCCGAACGGCCGCTTAAATTTGCATAAAACGGCCAAGATGTGCTGTCAGTTCGTGGTTCTGACGTGGCCACGGACCTCGCGCCGCGCCAGCAATTGGGTGATGTCCGAATGCCTTGTTTTATGGGGGCTTGCATCGGTTTGGCATGCCCTTACAGCGCGTAAGGACTGTGGCGGATTGCCCTATAACACGGCAATTTTTGTGGTTTTTGTTGAGAATCTAACGCGATAAGATCGCGAACCTTTGCAATATTGGTGAAGGATTATTGCTGTAATCGATAAAAATTATTTCTTTATAAGACATGGTTTATACATCGCTAGCTAACTACAATCGCCCGCACTGAATGTCCGGTGCTGTTCAATATTTGAGCACTGGAGCGGTCGAGGGGCAGATGGACGGCTCTGTGCGACCCCAAGGTTCCGACAGCCTTTCAACTATCCGCACCAAATGGAATTGGTCTGTAACAAGGCCTTTAACCACGAAATCGAATAAGAACTCACCGCAGGTCCGTGAAACGCCACAGATGGCGTGATGGGCAGGCTCTTATTCAATCGAAGAGAAATGCCAACCCTTGGCAGGGTGAAGTGTTGGCGATCAAAACCCAACTGCATTGCGCAAGCTGCTTTAGAGGTCGTGAGATGAGTAAAAACAGGTACCCCCGATTACTAGGCTTTTTGCCGCTGCTGGGCATGATGTTAATGCTGGGAGGCTGCAAGTGGACCTTGATGGACCCAAAAGGACAGATCGGTCTGGATCAACGAAACCTGATCATCACCGCCACCCTGCTGATGTTGTTGGTTGTGGTGCCTGTGATCATCATGACCTTCGCCTTCGCCTGGAAATACCGCGCGTCGAACACCAGCGCCACCTACGCGCCGAAGTGGTCGCACTCCACCAAGATTGAAATCGCAGTGTGGCTGGTGCCGATCCTCATCATCATCGCCCTGGGTTACATCACCTATAAGTCGACCCACGAGCTGGACCCGTACCGTCCGCTGGAATCCGACGTCAAGCCGATCAACATCGAAGTGGTCGCGCTGGACTGGAAGTGGCTGTTCATCTACCCGGACCTGGGTATCGCCACCGTCAACGAAATCCAGTTCCCGGAGAACACTCCGCTGAACTTCCGGATCACCTCCGACGCCGTGATGAACTCGTTCTTCATCCCAGCCCTGGGCGGTCAGATCTACGCGATGGCAGGCATGCAGACTCGCCTGCACCTGATCGCCAACGAAAAAGCTGAAATGGAAGGCATCTCCGCAAACTACAGCGGCGCTGGCTTCACCGGCATGAAATTCAAAGCGATCTCGACGAGCCAGGAAGGTTTCAACGCCTGGGTAGCCGAAGTCAAGGCCGCACCTAAACAGCTTGATCAAGCTGAATACGACGCCCTGACCAAACCAAGCCAGAACAACCCAGTCGCTCTGTACTCCGCGTATGAGCCGGACCTGTTTCAGAAAATCGTCGACAAGTACGAAGGTATGAAGCCAGGCAAGCCGGTCAAGCACGAGAAGAAAGAAGTGGCCGCGGTTGAAGGTTCTGACACGGGCTCGCATTCAACTGCTGGGGCAGAGGAGTAAACGATGTTTGGTAAATTAAGTTGGGATGCGGTCCCGTTCCACGAGCCGATCGTAATGGTGACCATCGCCATGATCGCGCTGGGTGGTCTGGCACTGTTTGCAGCAATTACGTATTACAAGAAGTGGACCTACCTGTGGACCGAGTGGTTGACGTCTGTCGACCACAAGAAAATCGGTGTCATGTACGTCATCGTTGCCATGGTCATGCTGCTGCGTGGTTTTGCCGACGCCATCATGATGCGTACCCAGTTGGCCATGGCCACCGAGGGGTCGCCTGGCTACCTGCCGCCTGAACACTATGACCAGATCTTCACCGCCCACGGTGTGATCATGATCATCTTCATGGCGATGCCATTCTTCACCGGCCTGATGAACCTGGCCTTGCCGCTGCAGATCGGTGCCCGTGACGTTGCCTACCCGTTCCTGAACTCCCTGAGCTTCTGGCTGCTGGTCTCCGGCGTTGTGCTGATCAACCTGTCCCTGGGCGTCGGCGAATTCGCCAAGACCGGTTGGGTTGCGTATCCGCCATTGTCGGGCCTGCAATACAGCCCTGGCGTAGGTGTGGACTACTACATCTGGGCGCTACAGTTATCAGGACTCGGGACGACATTGACGGGGGTCAACTTCCTGGCCACCGTCCTGAAAATGCGCGCCCCTGGCATGAAACTGATGGACATGCCGATCTTCACCTGGACCTGCACCTGGGCCAACGTCCTGATCGTGGCTTCGTTCCCGATCCTGGCCGCTACCATGGCGCTGCTGTCGCTTGACCGTTACCTGGATTTCCACATTTTCACCAATGAACTTGGTGGCAATCCAATGATGTACGTGAACCTGTTCTGGGCATGGGGTCACCCTGAGGTGTACATCCTGATCCTGCCAGCGTTCGGTATCTTCTCCGAAGTGATCTCGACCTTTACCGGCAAGCGCCTGTTCGGTCACCACTCGATGGTTTACGCATCGGGCGCGATCTCTGTACTGGGCTTCATGGTATGGCTGCACCACTTCTTCACCATGGGCTCGGGGGCCAGCGTCAACGCCTTCTTCGGCCTGGCGACGATGCTGATTTCCATCCCGACGGGGGTGAAGCTATTCAACTGGCTGTTCACCATCTACCACGGTCGTCTGCGCATGACCAGCCAGGTCCTGTGGACCCTGGGCTTCATGGTGACCTTCGCCATCGGCGGCATGACCGGCGTACTGCTGGCCATCCCGGGTGCTGACTTCGTCCTGCACAACAGCCTGTTCGTGATCGCTCACTTCCACAACGTGATCATCGGTGGTGCGGTATTCGGTTACATCGCTGGTTTCAGCTTCTACTTCCCGAAAGCGTTCGGCTTCAAGCTGCACGAAGGTTGGGGCAAGGCTGCGTTCTGGTTCTGGATCTCGGGCTTCTTCGTCGCGTTCATGCCGCTCTATGCACTGGGCTTCATGGGCATGACCCGTCGTCTGAACGCCACCACCAACCCTGAGTGGGTGCCGTACCTGTACGTTGCCATGTTCGGTGCAATCATGATCGCTGTAGGTATCGCCTGCCAGTTGATCCAACTGTACGTGAGCATCCGTGACCGTAAGCAGAACGCTTGCGACTCCGGCGACCCATGGAATGGCCACACCCTGGAATGGTCGACTTCGTCGCCACCGCCGTTCTACAACTTCGCCGTGATCCCTACTGCGAACACCATTGATGCGTTCACCGAAGCCAAGGAAGACGGTACTGCGTACCAGCGTCCTAAGCACTACGAGCCGATCCACATGCCAAACAACACCGCCACTGGCGTGGTGATGGGTGCGCTGTTGACCGTGTTCGGTTTCGCGATGATCTGGCACATCTGGTGGCTGGCAATCGTGGGCCTGGTTGGCACTATCGGTTACTTCATCGTTCACGCCGCGCGTGACGATCAAGGCTACATGGTGCCGGTCGAGACGATCGAACGCATCGAAGCCGAGCAACACGCTCGCCTGGTAGCCGAGAAGAAGATCCCGGCCAACCGTGTAGAAACCTCGTTGGAACAGGCTTAAACCATGTCGAACTTAGTGACCAATGCTGGACACGCCCATGTCGATGACCATGGGCACGATGACCATCACCACGACTCGGGGCCGATGACCGTTTTCGGTTTCTGGCTCTACCTGATGACCGACTGCATCTTGTTTGCGTCGATCTTCGCGGTGTACGCGGTACTGGTAAACAACGTAGCGGGTGGCCCGTCGGGCCACGACATCTTCGAACTGCCTTACGTGCTCGGCGAAACCGCCTTGCTGTTGTTCAGTTCGATCACCTACGGCTTCGCCATGTTGGCCTTCTACAAGGGCAACAAGAAAGGCGTACTGAGCTGGTTGGCACTGACCTTCCTGTTCGGCCTGGGCTTCATCGGCATGGAGATCAACGAGTTCCACCTGCTGATCTCCGAAGGCTACGGCCCGCACCGTTCCGGCTTCCTGTCCGCGTTCTTCACGCTGGTAGGTACCCACGGTCTGCACGTAACGGCTGGCCTGCTGTGGATGGCGGTGATGATGTATCAGGTCAATAAACACGGCCTGACCAACACCAACAAGACTCGCCTGAGCTGCCTGAGCCTGTTCTGGCACTTCCTGGACGTGGTCTGGATCTGCGTCTTCACCGTTGTTTACCTGATGGGGACTCTGTAATGGCTAATGCACACTCCCATGACCATGACAGCCATGATGCAAGCCACGGCAGCGTCAAGTCGTACGCCATCGGCTTCATCCTGTCGGTAATCCTGACGCTCATCCCGTTCGGTCTGGTGATGTACCCGACCCTGCCTAAGTCGATCACCTTGATGATCGTGCTGGCGTTCGCGGTGATTCAGGTTCTGGTTCACCTGGTGTACTTCCTGCACCTGGACCGCTCCAAAGAGCAACGCGATAACGTGATTGCGTTCGTGTTCGCAGGGTTGGTAATCCTGCTGCTGGTTGGCCTGTCGATATGGATCATGTTCAGCATCCATACGTTCATGATGGCGAAGTGAGGTAAGACCCGATGTCGCTTAAGCACTTTATCCAAATCACCAAACCGGGGATCATTTTCGGTAACGTGCTTTCTGTGGCGGGCGGTTTCTTCCTGGCCTCCAAGGGACATGTCGATCTGGCCATCTTCCTGGCTGCAATGATCGGCACTTCCCTGGTGGTAGCTTCCGGATGCGTGTTCAACAACTGCATCGACCGTGACATCGATATCAAGATGGAGCGCACCAAGAATCGCGTGCTGGTGCAGGGCCTTATCTCCCTGAAACTGGCACTGATCTACGCGACCGTCCTGGGTGTTGCCGGTGTGGCGTTGTTGTACAAGGTGGCCAACCCGCTGGCGGCGCTGTTTGCCGTGATCGGTTTTGTCATCTACGTCGGCCTCTACAGCCTGTACCTCAAGCGCAAGTCGGTTCACGGCACGCTGGTGGGCAGTCTGTCGGGGGCGATGCCGCCGGTGATTGGTTATGTGGCTGTAACCAATAGCTTCGACATGGCCGCGCTGACGCTACTGGTGATGTTCAGCCTGTGGCAGATGCCGCATTCCTACGCCATCGCGATTTTCCGCTTCAATGACTACCTGGCCGCGTCAATTCCGGTTCTTCCGGTTAAGCGTGGCATCCAGGTCGCCAAGAAACACATCCTGCTGTACATCCTGGCCTTCCTCGTGGCGACCTTGATGTTGACCTTCAGTGGCTACGCCGGCATGAGCTACCTTGCCGTCGCCGCCGCCATGGGCATGTACTGGTTGTACATGGCCTGGACCGGCTACAAGGCGGTGGATGACACCGTCTGGGCACGCAAGCTGTTCGTGTTCTCGATCTTCACCATCACCGCGCTCAGCGTGATGATGTCCCTGGATTTCCAAGTGCCGAAAGAGCTGTTGCTGACCTACGCTCACTGAGTGGTCCCGCAGTGAAAAAGCCCCGCCTTCGAGAGAAGCGCGGGGCTTTTTCTTGGGCGGTGGTTTAAATCCCTGGGTATTTTTATCGTCATACCCTTGAGTACGAGCTGTGCGAATCCATCCCTCGCCAACAAGGAGTTGCCACATGGTCAGCGTTAGTCGTCGGTCCCTTCTCGCTGTAAGTGCTGCCCTGCCATTGCTGGGGCGGCTGGATTGGGCGATGGCAGCGCCGCCGCCGGCAAAGTCTGACAAGGTACGCCTCAACTACAACGAAAGCCCCTACGGCCCCTCAGGTGCTGCGCGTGAAGCGATGCAGCGAGGCATCGCCACCTCCGGACGCTATCCTTACGGACATATGTACAGGTTGGCCGGGCTGTTTGCCCAGCAGCAGGGTATTGCCGAAGAACAGGTGGCAGTGTTTGCAGGCTCCATGGCCGCGTTGCGTTATGCCGTACTCGCATTCACCACCGAAACCCGCGGCCTGGTGATGGCCACACCGTCTTATGAAGTGCCGCGCCAGGCCGCCGAGTCGAACAAGGCGCCGGTGAAGGAAGTCAGCCTGGATGCCGACCATGCCCACGACATTCCGGCCATGCTCGCCGCCGATCCGCAGGCCGGCATGCTCTACCTGTGCAACCCCAACAACCCCACTGGCACTATTACACCGACCGAGGCCATCCGCCACGCGTTGGCGAACAAGCCCAAAGGCAGCGTGTTGGTGGTGGACGAGGCTTACATCGACTTCGCTGACGTGCCCAGTGTCGTCAGTTGGACCAAGGACCACGACGACCTGCTGGTACTGCGCACCTTCTCGAAAATCTACGGCATGGCCGGCGCCCGCCTGGGCTTGGCCATCGGGCATCCAGCGTTGCTGGAGCGACTGGCCGTGTTTGGTGGCGACAACGTACCGGCCGGCACCACCCTGCTCGGTGGCCTGGCCAGCCTGGAGGACGTGAAGCTGTTGCCACAACGCAAGGCGCTCAACAATCAACTGCGTGATGAAACCGTAGCCTGGTTGAAGGGACGCGGATTCACCTGCACCGCCTCCCAGGCCAATTGCTTCATGATCGACGTGAAGCAGCCGGCGGAGCAGGTGATCGAAAAGCTGGCGGCGCAGGGCGTGCTGATCGGACGAGTGTTTAAAGGCTGGCCGCAGTGGGTGCGGGTGACGGTGGGTAACAAGCAGGAAATGCAGCGTTTTCGCGAGGTGTTCGCGCAGCAGATCGTGAGTATTTAAGCCCCTGAGACCTGTTTCATTCTCGTCCTTTACGGCGTATTTTTTACGCGATGAGTCGACGTTGTCTCAAGCGCTTCGGGATAGAAGCCTTCAGCTCAGGTCGCCGGGCTCATTCCGTAGTCAACGATCAAGGACGATACCTATGCGACGCGATGCCCAACCCAACGATGCGCCCGAATCCGTGCGGCAATTACTCGACGTTGAACTGAGCCGGCGCGGGCTGGGACATTTCGAGGTCTACCAGTGCGGGCCGACGCTGGATGAAGCCGAGATCATTTCCAACTACCCCGAAGCCTTGGAGCAGTCCGACACCGCCGATGATTTTTATCGGCGCGACCGGCTGGTCTCCCTCACCCGCAAACGCATCAAACCGTTTTTCTGGAGTGATGAAAACCTGCTCAAACCTGCCTCCGACGCGGTGCCTGTGCCGGGCCCGTGCAAGCCGGTGGGCGAAGGCGCCAGTTTCATCGTGCATGGCAATCAGGGGTTCTACTCGGTGCTTAACCTTTGCAGCTTTGGTGAAGGCCAGCAGTTTCGCGAGACAGTGCTGGCGAACCAGAGTGAGCTGCAGATGTTGTTGGTGTCGGTCTATGACGAGGCCCTGGAAAACCGCCCGCCCGTCGAGCGGCCTAACGTGCTGACTCCCCGGGAGACTGAAGTGTTGTCCTGGTCGAGCCTGGGCAAGACCTACAACGAGGTGGCACTCCTGACCAGCATGACGTCCCATACGGTCAAATTCCACATGACCAACATCTTCGCCAAGTTGGACGTCACCAACGGCAAGTCAGCGGTTCGCAGGGCCTTGGAACTGGGTTACATACGTTCCCCGTCATAAGCCCCGAACGGGTCCGGCGCCGCTGTCTACCTGTCCATATGGGCAGCTTGTTGGCCGGCCAGAGGTGCATTACGTTTCCCCGCTATTGAGTCCGATGCCGGATGAGCCGGCATCGTCATGGCGAGGGAGCGGTTCCATGAAACGTTGCGAAACCGGTTGCAAGGTGTCCCGATGATGGGCACTTACCGAGCCTTGCGCAGCCTGAATGCTCGGCTGCAGTCACTGTTCATGATCACCTTGGTGTTCCGTATGGGGACCCTTGCGTTTCCCTTCTACGCGGCGTACCTGATCCAGCAACACGCCGTATCGTCGGGCACTGCGGGGCTGTTGGTGGGGTTGTACGGTGCCGGAGCGTTGTGCACCGACCTGGTTATTGGCGCGGTCATCAAGCGTTTCTCGGCGCATCGGGTGATCCTGGCTTCACTGCTGTTCAATGCGTTGCTGCTGCTGATCATCCCTTCGGTGGACAACACCCTTGCACTCTTGCTGCTGTCTTTTCTCTGGGGCGCCTGTTACGAAGCGTTCACGCCCGCGACTTACTCCGAGACGGTTGCTCACAGCTCGCTGGATGCTCGCAAAGTGGCGTTTTCCTGTAACCGCCTGGCAATCAATATCGGGATGGCCATCGGGCCCTTGCTGGGAAGCCTGGTGTTCCTGCGCAATGCGGATGCGGTGTTCTACATCAACGCGGGCCTGTCGCTGTTGGCCTTCGGTGCGTGCCTGGTGTTCGGGCGAGCAGTACCCACGACGTCGGGCCTGCCCGTTGCCGGCAAAGGCGAGGGGTTGCCCGAGGTGGCGGCCCATGAGCGCTCGCGGCTGCTGGTGATATTGCTGGCGGCACTGCCGGTGCATGTGGCTTACGCCTTGCCCCCCACGTTTCTGTCGGCCTTCATCATCCATTACACCTCGCTGCCTACCTACTACGTGGGCATCATCTTCTTCATCAATGCGCTGTTAGTGATTGTGTTCGAAGTGCCGATCAACCTGCGTATGGCGCATGTGTCCAGTAGCCGCTCGCTGGTCGCAGGGTTCCTGCTGGCGGGCGTCGGCTTCTTCCTGATGGGATTCGGGCAGGTGGGGGCATTGTTGATGGTGGCCACGGTGCTGTGGAGCCTTGGCGAGATGATCGTGTTCCCCGGCATTACCCACTACATCAGCAGCATTTCCAGCCGTGGCACGGTGGACCGCAACCTTGGCTACTACTCGGCAGGCGTGAATATCGGCGTCATGATCGCGCCGTCGCTGGCGTTCATGCTGGTGTCACGGCCGTCCTTGCCGTCGCCATGGTTGTTGGCAGGTTTTACCTTGTTGCTGTTCGCCGTCGCCGTTGGAGTGATGAAAACCTCGACGGTGCTTTGGAACAAGCAGGCCTGAGGGGGACGAGGCGCACTGCATTGCGCGGACGCCTCGTTGCACTAGGTCATGACTGGGCGCTGATGGCGTAGCCGTCGAAGGCGCTTTGTTGCTGCAACGCGGTCACGATGCTCTTGCGGGTGACCGGTTGCTCGGTGCCGCTGTTGTCGACGAAGGTTTCACTTTCCAGCTCCGCTTCGCTGCCTTCACCCACGAATGCAAAGCCCAGGAACTCGAACGCTTCACGGTCGACGTTCGGCTTGGAGCGCGGCGTGCGCAGCGGCAAGGTGACGCTGATGCCATCCTTGCTGATCACAAACACTTCGGCTTCTTTCTTGGGGCGTGAAGCCTTGCTCTTGCCGGCGCTCGGGTTGCTGATGGCCTGGTGGCTCTGGTTCAGCACTTTCAACGCAAGGCCGTACACAAGCTCCTGGAACTCGGGATCGTCCTTGAAGCTGGACAGGATGCGGCTGATCGAGAATTGGCTGCTCAGGTCTTCCAGGGCGGCGTTGTCAGCGGCCTCGGCGTCCTTGAGTTGTTTGAGCTGGCCCATCAGGTCGTAGGCCTTGTCGTCGTCGAAAGCATCGTGGGCCTGACGGATGGCCACGCGCAGTTCGCGGATCTGGTCGCTTTCCTTGGACGTGTGGAAAGCGTCCAGCACCATCTCGCTGATGATCTTGGCCGCAGGCAGATGCTGTGAAAGATTGATGGCGTTTTCGTATTCAGCTTTGGCGTGCAAGGCGACTACGGATTCTTCGGGGGCGGATTGTTCGGTGTAAGAATCGGACATTGAAATTTCACTACTTCAGTAAACGAGGACAAAAAAGCGTCGGGCATTTTCAGGGGGCAGGGAGGTCAGGTCAAGGTGAGGTTCCGGCGGGTAAATTCATTCAGTAGTCGCCTCTACCCTTGGGGGACGCGGGTATTTTTATTCTTCAATCAACTACTTTGGCTTTGCGGGCCAGCAGGGTGTTGGCTGAGCGGATGAGGCGTTTGGCATTTTCTGGCGAGCGCAGCAGATAGCCTGTCTCTTCAAGCGCATTGAACTCTGACAACGAAATCATCACCACAGGCTCACCTTTTTTCCGGATTACCAGCAGTGGGATGCGATCTTCGTTGACCCGATTCATCGTTTCGGAAAGATGGGCGCCTGTTGTTGCCATCCGTTTCGCCCTGACCCATATCAACACCCCTGTTCGCTAAACCCGTTACAACGTCCTGGCCTGATAAACCCATAAAAACGACCACTGACCTGCGCCAAGGGGACCGCCCCACGCCAGGTTATTAAAGGACTAATGCGATGGCGCTTTCCCTTTCCCGCCTGGCCTTGCTGGGGGCGACGCTCTGCTTGTCTCTTCCCCTGCACGCCAACGTTCCCGACGCTTCGCTGATCGAACACGGCAAATACGTCGCGCAACTGGGCGACTGCATCGCCTGTCACACCGCCAAGCAGGGCAAGGTGATGGCCGGCGGCCTGGAACTGAGCACGCCGATGGGCAGGATCTTTTCGAGCAACATCACGCCGGACCGCGAAACCGGCATTGGCGCCTACACCTTCGAGCAGTTTGACCGCGTCATGCGCGAAGGCGTGACGCCGACGGGGATGAACCTGTACCCGGCGATGCCGTATCCCTCCTACGCCAAGATGAGCGAAACCGACATGCGCGCCCTGTTTGCGTACCTGATGCAAGGCGTCGAGCCGGTGCAGCAGGCCAATCTTGAGGCGGACATGGGCTTCCCGTTCAACCAGCGCTGGGGCCTGGCATTGTGGAATTTCGCCTTCCTCGATAAACAACCCTTCACGCCGGATCCGGCACGCGACGAACAGCTCAACCGTGGCGCCTACCTGGTCCAGGGCCTGGGCCACTGTGGCTCCTGCCACACGCCACGGGGCATCGCGTTCCAGGAAAAAGCCCTGAGCGACGAAGGCTCCAGCGGCCAGCATTACCTGGCCGGAGAAACCGTCGAGCATTGGCGTGCCCTGAGCCTGCGCAACCTGTGGACGGTGGAAGACACCGTGCAACTGCTCAAGACCGGGCAGAACCGCTTTGCCACGGTCGCCGGCAACATGGCCGATGTGATTCACCACAGCACCCAACACTTCAGCGATGATGACCTGACCGCCATCGCTAGCTATCTGAAGTCGCTGCCGCCCGGCAAGGACGACCTGCCCATGCCGTCCGTGGCCCTGGCGCCTGCCACGCCACCGGCAGATCTGTTCACCAGCCGTGGCGGCCTCGGGTACATGCAGTTCTGCAGCGACTGCCACCGCAGCGATGGTGCGGGCGTGAAAGGTCTGTTCCCACCCCTGGCCGGCAACCCGAGCATTGCGTCCAGCAACCCGACGTCACTGTTGCACATCACCCTGACGGGCTGGGAAACCGCACAAACGGCGACGCACCCACGGGTCTACACCATGCCGGGTTTCGCCCGTTTGAAGGATCAGGAAATCGCCGAAATCCTCAGCTTCGTGCGCACCCGCTGGGGTAACGAAGGCACGCCGATCAGCGCTGTCCAGGTGAAGAAACTGCGCGACCAACTCAACCCAGCTACCACCGATTCGTCGGCCTTCGAAACCCCGCGCCTGGCCGAGTTGCTTGCGGCGCCCAACGCCGACCAGGTGGTTCGAGGTATGCGCCTGCACCTGCAAACCAAAGAGCTGCTGCCCGACAACGTCGGCAATTCACTCAATTGCAGCAGTTGCCATCTCAACGCTGGCACGGTGGCGGATGGCTCGCCGTTTGTGGGCGTCTCGGCGTTTTTCCCCAGCTATGCACCGCGCGCGGGCAAGGTGGTGACCCTGGAAGAGCGCATCAATGGTTGCTTGCGCCGCTCGATGAATGGCAAACCCCTGCCGCCGCAATCGGCGGACATGCAAGCGATGGTTGCCTACTTCGACTGGATGAAAAACAACACCCGCCCCGAAGACAAGGTGGCCGGGCGCGGCGTGGGCAAGGTCGACCCGGCGATCAAGCCGGACCTGGCCAATGGCAAACAGGTCTACGCCAAGCAATGCGCGGTGTGCCATGGCGACAACGGCCAGGGCCTGGCACGGGCCGATGGCGAACTGATCTACCCGCCGCTGTGGGGCGATCAATCGTTCAACATCGGTGCTGGCATGGCCCGCACCTACACGGCGGCGGCGTTCGTCAAACGTAACATGCCGATTGGCTTCCATGAGAAATTCCCGTTGGGGCAGGGCGGTTTGTCGGACCAGGAAGCGGTGGATGTGGCGGCGTATTTCTCAGGCCAACCGCGCCCGGACTTCCCGGACAAGATCAAGGACTGGCCGAACGGCGGTAAACCTGTCGATGCGCGTTACTAGTCCAACTGTTTGAGGCAGGCCTCGAGAATCTCCAGGCCTTCCTCCAGCACCGCAGGCTCGATGGTCAGCGGTGCCAGCAGGCGGATGATGTGCCGCGACTTGCCGCTGGGCATCAGCAACAAACCGGCGTCCCGCGCCAGGCCGAGCAACTGGGCCAGCTGTTTCGACGCGGGCGTGCCGTCGGCGTTGGCCAGTTCTATACCGCGCATGGAACCAACGCCGGTCAGGCGGCCGAGGTAGGGTGTCAGGCCTTGTGCACGCCAGGTCTCATAACGGCTGACGATGGCTTCTTCCTGCTGTGAGCCCCAGGTTTTCAGGTGTTCATCGGTCATTGCATCCAGCGTTGCCAGCGCTGCTGCACAGGCGATGGGATTGCCGGAGTACGTGCCGCCCAGGCCACCTTTGGGCAGATTGTCCATCAACGCCTTGCGCCCCACGACGGCGCCCAGCGGTACACCGCCGGCGATGCTTTTACCCAGCAGGATCAAGTCCGGCTCGATCCCCAGGCGCGAGAAAGCAAAACGCTCGCCGGTGCGGCCAAAGCCCGATTGGATTTCATCGGCAATCAGCAGGATGTTGTTCTCGTCGCAAAAGCGCCGCAGCGCCTGGGCGAATTCAATGTGCAGCGCCAGGAACCCGCCTTCGCCCTGCACCGGCTCGATGATGAAGCAGGCCACGTCGTTGACGTCGATTTCAACGCTGAACAGGCGGTCCATGGCCTTCAGCGCCTCGGCGCAGGTCACGCCGTTATCGGCGCTGGGGTAGGGTAGGTGATACACAGGGCCGGGTAGTACTCCGACCTTTTGTTTGTAGGGCGCGACTTTGCCATTCAGGTTGAGCGTGGCCAGGGTACGGCCGTGAAAGGCACCATCAAATGCGATCACTGCGGTGCGGCCGGTGGCACCGCGCACGATCTTCAGCGCGTTTTCCGCCGCCTCCGCGCCGCTGTTGGTGAGCATGCCGCTGACGGGGTAGTCCACCGGGATAAATGCGGTAAGACGATCCATCAGCTCGATGTAGGGCGCGTGAGGTGCTGCGTTGAACGCGTAGTGGGTCAGCTTAGTCGCCTGGTCACGAATGGCTTCGACCACGCGGGGGTGGCAATGACCGAGGTTGAGCACACCAATGCCGCCGACAAAATCGATATAGCGTTTGCCCGAGGTGTCCCAGACCTCGGCGTTTTTGCCGTGGCTGAGGCTGATGGGGTGAACGATGGAAATCGACTGGCTGATGGTTTCGCGGCTCATGAATCGGGGACTCGGCAGTGGCGGGCTTGTTTTTATCTAAGCCGGGCGCCCGCCCTTGCCGCAAACGAAATAAAGTCGCCGGGTCATGACTGAAAGTCGGGATGTGTGCCGACGTACTCCACCATCCAGTTGAGGAAGGCTTTCACCTTGGGAATCTCGCCGGCATGTTCGGCATGGGCGATGAAGTGCGCGCCGCTGCTGGGCATCGCATAGTGCCAGGGAATCATCAGGCTGCCCTGGGCCAATTCATCCGCCACCAGATACTGCGGCACCAGCGCCACGCCATAGCCTGATTGTGCTGCGCGGATGCACATGTAGAACGTGTCGAAACGCGGCCCATGGTAGCTGTTCTGCGAATGCAGGCCCTGTTCCAGGAACCATTCGTGCCAGGCTTCCGGGCGCGAGGTGCATTGCAGCAAGGTATGGCGCGACGAGGCATCGCTGCCTTCGGCGACAAAGCCTGGTGCACACACCGGCACCACCGCTTCACGGAACAGCTCGATGCAGGTCGCCCCCGGCCATGAGCCCTGTCCGAAGAAAAATGCGATATCGGCCTTGGCCTGCAACACGTCGAAAGGCTCCAGCTCGTTGCGCACGTCCAAATGAATATTCGGATGTTTCGCCGCAAAGTCCTTCAGCTTGGGCACCAGCCAGCGGTCACCGAAGGTGGGCTGGGTGGCGATGCGCAGCACCTCGGTCTCGCCACCGTAGGTGAGGATGTAGCGGCTGGAGATATCCACTTGGGTGAGGATCTTGTGCACTTCGGCCAGGTACAGCGAGCCCGCCGGCGACAGGTATAGGCGCTGGCGCACCCGATCGAACAGGTTGTGGCAAAGCATCTCCTCCAGCTGCGCCACCTGCTTGCTCACCGCACTCTGGGTCAGGTGCAGCTCTTCGGCGGCGCGAGTGAAACTCAAATGGCGGGCGGCGGCCTCGAAGCATTGCAGGGCCGTCATCGAGGGGGTCAAGCGTTTTGAAATCATGCACTTCATTCCAAATCGGAAGGAGCCTTTGCCTAAAGGTCGTTTGTGGCAGTGGCGCAAAGCCGTTGATACTGCCCGGCAGCACTATAAACCGGCGCGGGCTGTGGAGCGCCGAATAATAAGGAATGACAGGGAGCGCCTTGCATGAACCCATTCAAAACTACTTTGGCCGCCATCGGTGCCACCGCCGTGCTGGGCTTGGCGAGTACCGCCCAGGCGGGCACGACCCTGGACGCCATCCAGAAAAAAGGTTTTATCCAGTGCGGCGTCAGTGACGGGCTGCCGGGCTTCGGCGTGCCGGACAGCAAGGGCAAGATGACCGGTATCGATGTGGACGTGTGCCACGCCGTGGCAGCGGCTGTTTTCGGCGATGCGTCGAAAGTGAAATTCACCCAGTTGACCGCCAAGGAACGCTTCACCGCGCTGCAATCCGGTGAAATCGACCTGATCTCACGCAACACCACCTGGACCAGTTCCCGTGATTCGGGCATGGGCCTGGTGTTCACCGGCGTGACCTACTACGACGGCATCGGCTTCCTGGTGAACAACAAACTGGGCGTCACCGCAGCCAAGCAACTGGACGGCGCCACCGTGTGCATCCAGGCCGGCACCACCACCGAACTCAACGTGTCCGATTACTTCCGCACCCATGGCATGAAGTACACGCCGATCACCTTCGACACCGCTGATGAAAGCGCCAAGGGCCTTGAAGCCGGGCGTTGCGACGTGCTGACTACCGACCAGTCGGGCCTCTACGCCCAGCGCATCAAGATGGCCCACCCGGATGAGTTCGTGGTGTTGCCGGAAGTGATTTCCAAGGAACCGCTGGGGCCGTTGGTGCGCAAAGGCGATGACGAGTGGTTCAGCATCGTCAAATGGACCCTGTTCGCGATGCTCAATGCCGAGGAAATGGGCATCACCTCGCAGAACGTCGAAGAGCAGGCCAAGACCACCAAGAACCCGGATGTCGCGCGGTTGCTGGGGGCGGACGGCGAATACGGCAAGGACCTGAAACTGCGCAAGGATTGGGTGGTGCAGATCGTCAAGCAGGTGGGTAATTACGGCGAAGTGTTCGAGCGCAACATCGGCCAGGGCAGTGTGCTGAAGATCAAGCGCGGGCTTAATGCGCTGTGGAACAACGGCGGCATCCAGTACGCGCCGCCGGTTCGCTGACACACTGGGGTGTCATTCGGACACCCCATCTTTCCCCGCTGCCTTGGCGCGATACAACGCTTGATCGGCGCGCGCGATCAGGGCAGTGGGAGGCTCATCGGTTTGACGCTCGGCCACGCCCAGGCTCAAGGTGACCTTGAAGTCGTCCCGGTGCGGGCTGTTTTTCAACTTCAAACGGATACTAGCCGCCATTGATTTTGCGATCGCCAATGAGGTTTTGGGCAAGACCAGCACAAATTCATCGCCGCCCCATCGGGCCAGCAGGTCGCCTGGGCGGATACAGCTTTGCAGGCATTCAACCACCTGCACCAGCGTCTGATCGCCCACACCGTGGCCGTATCGGTCATTGATGGACTTGAAGTCATCGACGTCCATCGCGATCAGCGCCAACGGCAGGCGAAAGCGCTGGGCGCGCTCGCACTCTTCCTGTAGTACTTTTTCCAGACGGTAACGATTGGCGACCAGGGTCAAGGCATCCCTTTCGGCCAGGGAGCGATTTTCATCCAACTGTAGTTGCAACTGCTGATTGACCCGCGACAGCTCGCGCGTGCGTTCGGCCACCAGCGCTTCAAGGGACTGATTACGCCGTTCCAACTGCTCGACGGAGCATTTGCGCAGATGAATATCACGATGGGCACCGACCATGCGCGCGACCGAGCCATCCGCATTGCGCGCAATCACGTAGCCGCGGTCTTCGATCCACAGGTAGCTGCCATCTTTTTTACGGCAACGGTACTCGGCCTGGTAGTGGGGGGCGCGACGGTGGATGTAGTCGTCGAACACCTTCATCACGTCGGGGTAGTCATCCGGGTGGATCACGTTCTCCCAGGTGAACACGCTGTTCTCCAGTGCATGGCGATGATAGCCAAGCATTTCGTACCAGCCGGGGTTGCGGTAGACGAACCCGGTATTGGCGTTCCAATCCCAGATCCCGTCGCTGACCAGCTCCAGGACGGTGTGCAGCATGTCGGCGTTGAAGTGAGAGAAATCCTGCTTTAACGGATTATTGTCGGAGGTATCGTTCATCTGCGCATTCCCTTGCGTAGGCAGGCATCTGAAGCCTGCCACTGTTGTCGCCGATACTCCGTGGCTGGGGCTACTGTACAACGGGGGCTGGAGGCTTTGAATAGGGCAGATGTACGGCTTACGATTGATGGCTATAGGCTATTATTTTGGGGCCGTCATCCTCGTCGGCACCTTTCCGTCCGCATTGTGCTGGTAAATCGCTTCAGGCTGACCTCTTTCATTGAAAAACACCTGGCCGATACCCGCCGAATTCCATAACCGTTCGCCCGCTTCGGCATGCTCAGGAATATGTGGCACCACCTGCATGGTGCGGCGGCGCGTGAACCAGTTGAGGGGCGAGCGGGGTGAGTAGAGCCAGCGGTTGAGGCGGTCGAACCACTCCAGTAATCGTGGTGGAAATTCGTTCTTGATGCCGCTGCTGGTGATCTGCCAGATCCTGGGGCCGGCGTTGCGATGGCGGATCAGCACTTCGTAGACGAACGAGTAGTGCACGTCACCGGAGAGGATCACGTAGTTACCTGGCGTGCGTGAGTGGCGGAAGATATTGAGGATCACCTGTGCAGCGCCGCGATGGGCCATCCAGTTTTCCGCGTCCACCAGCAAGGGGTGGCCGCACCAACTGAAGACTTTCTGCACCGTCTCGATCAGCTTGACGCCAAAGATCGGCGCGGGCGAGACGATGATGGCCGAGGGGTGGTCCAGTAGCTCCTGTTGCAGTTCGCTCAAGGCTTCCCAGTCCAGCAGGCCTGAAGGTTGCTTGAGGGTGAACTCGCTGCGCCAGCGGCGGGTTCGGGTATCGAGCACCACCAGGGCAGGGGTGGTAGGCAATACGTAGTGCCAGCGTTGAAATTTCAGCAGTGTTTCGAGCAGTTCATCCTGCGCAGCGGCGTCCAGATGGTTGGCTTGAGGCTGAGCAGTGAGCGCCTGGGTCTGGCTGACCAGTTCGCCGAATGCATCCGGTTGGTTGCCCCAGCCTTGGCACAGCAGGTAAGCCAGCAGGGCGTTGCCGATGATGCGTTTGGAAAAGGGATGGCCGTAGGCGGTCTCTTCCCATTGGGCGCTGAGGTTCCAGTCATCGGTGATGTCGTGATCATCAAAGATCATCAAGGTGGACAGGTGGGCAAAGACACGCGCGACGCCTGGCAGGCCGTCGCGGAATCGATCTATTTGTATTTGTTCGCGGGCGTAACGCTGCTGTCGTTCTGCATTCAGATGCGGCGGTTGAGGCGTGATCAGCGTCCAGGGCGTTGGAGACCACACCAGCAAGTACATCGCGATGACTTCGGCAAAGGTCACCAGGTGGTTGTCGGCGGTGCTGCTGGTGAATATCGGCTTTTTCACACCGCCAAAGAAGCGTTCGCGCAGGGTTTCGTTGCTGTCCAGCGCAGGCAGCAAGTCGGCGCGATGGTAGTAACTGGCGCTGTGTCCATAGAGGCTGGCGCTGTCATCGACCACCGCGCCCTCCAGGTACTCATCGAACAAACCCAGGCGCGCAATCAATGCATGGATTGCCCGCAACATCGGCCCGGCCACATCATCGGCGTAGACCTGGTCGCCACTCATCATCAGCAGGGCCGGGCGGTCGCTCGGGCTTTGGGCATCGGCCAACAGGCGGTCGACACACAGCAGGCCCTCATCGGCGCTGTGGTGGGGTTTGCGGCAGGAGCCATGGACCAATTGATGGATGCGGCTGTGCAAAACGAAACTCGGGAGTTGGGCGTTGGCGTACAGCAGGTGCGGTGCCCAGTCGGCGATGCCGGTGTTGTCAAACCGCAGGTCGTAGCTGATCGCCATGTCCAGGGGCAGCGCTTCGTCCAACGGCACATCAATCAGGTGGATAAAAGCATGGCGCCCCACGCGTACGACTTGACACTCGTCTGGCGAGATCACCCGTGTTTGCGTAGGCAATGCCAGCGTCAATTCCAGCGCTCGACTCCCTACCAGCCACAACACCAGGCGCCGAGGTTCGAGGCGTCGTAACAGTGGGCCGGCCAATACGGCGGGCAGTGTGTCGGTGTTCGGCATGCAGTTGAGGTTTCCAGGCTGGATTGAACCGGCAAGATTAATCCAGTGAATGTCATGGTTTTGTTAAGTGAGAGTACGAAGGGCCGTGCACTGCCCTTCGTCTAATGCGGTTTAAAGCAGATTGCCTCTACCGAGGCTGTCTAGCCCACCTCCGGTTTTACGGCGCCGATCATTACCGGCCGCGCTTTCAGGATCAGCGACGCTCTGTTGAGTATGTGTTGCGTCAATGCTGCGCTTCCTGCGCTGGGGCTCTGCATCATCCTGCTGCAGTGGGGGGTATTGAAAGTTGCCCAGTGAGTGATTGATTGCGCTAAGCATGGATGTTTCCTTCTATAGGAGTAGAGGATTACTTCGCCTTTCGCAGCGAAGTGAGACCAAACCTATAGAGGGTGAGAAAGACCGGCTATAAACGCGCTGCTGCAAGATATGACTGGCGTTGGCGCCTTTTTTCAAAAGTCGTCAGAGGCGCCATTCGCGCAACTGTCTAGACCGGGAGATGTAGCGCCTTGCTTGCCCTCCCGCACAAACGCTGCCCGATTTTCCGCCACCACATTACGCAACGCGCTGTAGTAATCCGGCAGCTTCTGCAGGCTGTCGGTAAGCGGCAAGAGCGATGCCCGTGTATCGACCGTACCGCCGACCAGGCTGAGGGTGCCCAGGGTCTGTACCGTATCGCTGTCGCCCAGCGGCGAGACCAGGAAGCTCAAGACCTTGCCCGCGGCGTCCCGGCTATTGCTGGTGCCCAACAAGGGCAATTCAACAATGGGGCCGCTGCCCATGCCCCACACGCCGAATGTCTGGCCGAAGTCTGCTTTGTGGCGTGGGATACCCAGACGGTCGGAAACATCGAATAGTCCCACCACGCCTATCGTCGTGTTCACGGCAAAACGCCCCAGGGTATTGACCGAACGTCGCGGGTTGCCTTGCAGCAGATCGTTGATAAACACCTTCGGCTCGCTGAAGTTGCTCGCGAAGTTATGCACACCCTGCTGGAAAAAATCCGGCAGGTAACGGTAGCCGCGAGCCACGGGAGCCAGGGCGTAGTCGTCCACCGCACGGTTGAAGGCAAACACCCCCCGGTTGACCGGTTCGGCCGGGTCATACACCGGGTAGTTCACCTGTGCACATTGCGTGGTGGGCGTTACGGGCGCCGGGCTCGCACAGCCCGTCAGGTAAGACACAGTCAACAACAGCACGGCCTGGCGAGCCAGATGCTGGGGGTAGGTCAGCGAGCGCATGGGCACAGTCTCCGCAAAAGGGAGGCCGATGCTGGCATTGCGGCCTTGCGCAAAGATGTCTGGTTTATTGCGCGGTTGACGTTTTATTGCAGGGTTGAAATATATGACGGGCCGCGCCGAATGGTTTTAGATGACACCTTGTCCCAGCCCAGTGAAGACCGTCGGTGAGCAACCTGTTGATCGTGGACGATGACCTTGAAGTCCTCGCCCTGCTGAAGAAATTTTTCCTGCAACACGGCTATACGGTCGAGACCGTGGCCAGTGGCATCGAACTGTGGGCGGCCATGGAGCGCCAGCCCGCCGACCTGATCATCCTCGACCTGATGCTCCCCGGCGACAACGGCTTGCTGTTGTGCCAGCGCCTGCGCCAGCAATACGCCACGCCGGTGATCATGCTCACCGCCATGGGCGAACTCAGCGACCGCGTGGTGGGCCTGGAAATGGGCGCCGATGATTACTTGAGCAAGCCCTTCGACGCCCGCGAATTGCTGGCCAGGGTGCGCGCGGTTTTGCGCCGGGCGGGTGAAAGCCGGCCGCCCTTGGGCGATGCCGCGCGCCCGCTGATCGGTTTTGCCGGCTGGCAACTGGACCTCACGCGCCGTGAGTTGCGTTCGCCCGACCAGGTGATGATCCCACTGTCGTCCGGCGAGTTCGACCTGCTGCTGGTGTTTGTCGAACACCCGCAACGGGTGCTCAGTCGCGAGCAACTGCTGAACCTGGCGCGCGGCCACAGCCATGATGCGTTCGACCGCAGCATTGACGTGCAAGTGAGCCGCCTGCGTCGCAAGCTGGAATTCGATACCAAGCGCCCGGCGATGATTCGCACAGTGCGCAACGGTGGCTACCAATTCACCGCCAGCGTGACCCGTTCATGAGGCGGCCACGTGATACCGTCGCCCGCTGGATTGCCTTGACCATCCTGATTGCGATGTTGACTGCATTGGCGTTCAACGCCTTGTTTGTGCAATTGGCCGGTGTGTGGGCCCGACCCCCACTGACTGAAATCGGGTTGTTGGAAAGGATTGCCGTGGTGGTGCGCGTGGTCGAGGCCTGCGAACCGTCGCAACGTCCACATCTGGCCCAAGCAGTGGGTGACGAAGGGTTCAGCGTGGTGTGGGCCGCCCAGCGCCAGGCCTTGGGGTTACCCGTTCTGGCCGACCCCGACTTTCACTCGGGCGAGCAGGCCTTCAAGCACCTGCTCCAGGGCCCACCTCGTCCGATGGAGGCGTATGAACCGTCTGACTGGCCCGACGGCAATGGCCGCTACGCACTGCTGGTGCGACTGGCCGACCAATCCTGGCTGATGTTCAGCGCGCCGTCGCGCAGTTGGGGGCTGGACGATGGTGCACGTAGCCTGATCGTGGTGCTGCTGGTGCTGGTCTCGACCGCGCTGGTCACCCTGGTCGCGACCCGTCGCCTGGCCCGACCTCTGCAGCACTTCACTCAGGGCGCGCGGCGCTTTGGTGCCGACTTTCGGGCGCCGCCCATTGAGCCGGTCGGCCCGCACGAAATCCGCCAGGCGATCCTCGCCTTCAACAGCATGCAGGCGCAGTTGCGGCATTTCATCCAGGACCGCACCCAAATGCTCGCCGCCATTTCCCACGACTTGCGCGCGCCGCTGACACGCCTGCGGCTGCGCGGTGAGTTCATCGAGGACGCCGATCAACAGCAAAAGCTGTTTCGCGACGTGGACGAAATGCAGGCCATGATCAACACCGCGTTGGAATTCTTCCGCGACGACGCCCGGCTGGAACAAGCCACCCAACTGGACCTGGCGGAATTGCTGCAAACCCTGATCGACGACTACCGTGACCAAGCCATCGAACTGACCTTTTGCGGCCCGCCGCGCCTGGTGTATTTCGGCCGGCCATTGGGCCTCAAGCGCGTGATGACCAACTTGATGGACAACGCGATTCACTACGGCACCACGCCGCAGATCGAGTTGCAGCAGAAGAATGGAGAGGTGGTGGTTCGCGTACTGGATCGCGGGCCAGGCATTCCCGTTGAACATCGCGAGCGGGTGTTCCTGCCGTTCTATCGACTTGAAGGGTCACGCAACAAAAGCACGGGCGGTGTCGGCTTGGGGCTCTCCACCGCTCGGGCGATTGTGCTGGAACATGGCGGCACCTTGACCCTGGCCGAACGCCAGGGAGGGGGGTTGGAGGCGGTGGTGGTGTTGCCCATTTAAACGTGGCAAGCGAGGATCTTGTGGTGAGCGGGCTTGCCCCGCGCTGGGCTGCGAAGCAGCCCTGAAACAGACGACCTGTCTCTGACTGGAAATATGCGGTGGCTTGATTGGGGCTGCTTCGCAGCCCAGCGCGGGGCAAACCCGCTCACCACAACAAGCCCGCTCACCACCGACGACCGGATTCTCACAGAATAGCAATCAGCCCCCGGAGCCGTTCATTCAGGTATGTGAGTCGTCGATCACCTTCGGCACCGTGAACCGGAACTCACTGCCGCGGCCCACCTCACTCTCGGCAACGATCTTGCCGCCATGGGCCTGGACGATGCCTTGTGTGATGTACAACCCCAGACCGCTGCCGGTCGGGTTGTTTTCCGCCTGTGTCCAGTAGCGGTCGAACACATGGGGCAGCTGTTCCGGCGCAATACCTTCGCCGGAATCGCGCACGGAGAACACGATTTCTTCGCCATTGCTCATGGCGCTGATCCCGATATTGCCCTGGCGTGGGGTGAACTTGATGGCGTTGCCGATCAGGTTCGACAGCACCTGGAACAGGCGCTCCGGGTCGGCATTGATCTGCAGGCCCGGCTCGGCGTTGAACGACAGATCAATGCCTTTCTCCATCGCCAGGGGCGCCAGCAACGAGTAGGCCTCATCGAAAATCTGGCTCACATCCAGTATCACCGGCCGCACCACATAACGCCCGGCCTCGATTTTCGAGGTGTCGAGCAAGTCTTCCAGCAGCACGTTCATACGTCCGGCGGCCTGTTGCATGGTGTCGATGGCCGAGGAAATCCGCCGCGACGTGTGTGGGCCATCGGAGCTGAAGGCCTTCTGCATCATGCCGCACAGCATGGAGATGACCGTCATCGGGTTGCGCAGGTCGTGGGACACCACTGCCACCAGCTCATCGCGGGCGCGCACGGCTTGTTGCTCGCGCAGCACCTGGCGGGCCAGGTCGTTTTCCAGGGCTGAACGGCGCAGGTCGTTGGCGGCGAAGTGGTCGCCATGGCTCCACTTGGTGGAGATGCCGGCCATTTCCACTTTCCAGATTTCAAATGAGGTGCGTGGGCGAAGGCGCAGGCCCGCGTCGGAGTTTTCCAGGTCCAGCGGTTTTTTCGGGTCGCCGCTCCAGTTGATGTTCTCTTTCACTTCCGGGCGGAACCACAGCACGCCGTTATCCACAGGCTTGGGCAGACTCATGGCCAGCACGCCACTGGCTACCTGCTGGAACTCGGCGGCCGGCGGGTAGACCGACGACAGGTTATGGCTGGAGAACACCGGCTCGCCACCTTCTTGCAGCCACTTGTGCAACGCACGGATCTGCGCCGGCTCCGGGCAGTTACCGTAGCGGTGCAGTTGCTTGTCTTCAATGATCGCCACGCCGCCGGACAGGGTCAGGTCCATCAGTAATTGCGGCTGCTGGGCCAGGCCGTCGAACACATTGGCTTCGGAGGCTTTCATCGCGCGATCCAGCTGGGCGAGGGCCTCGACTTTCTCTTCACGCTGACGGCTCAGGTCCAGGGCTTCCATGGCGCTGATTTGCAGCGACAGCACCTGGCCTATGGTCTGGCAGGCCGTGCGCAGGTCATTGGGCACCAGCAACGGCTCACGGTTGCCGCAGCTGATCAGGCCCCACAGTTTGTCGCCCTTCATCAGCGAGATACTCATGGACGACAACACGCCCATGTTCTGCATGTACTGGCAATGAATCGGCGACACGCTGCGCAGGGTGGCGAAGCTCAAGTCCAACGGCTGGCCGGTGTCCGGACGCAGCTTGGGCAGCAGGGGCACGGGCTCGTAGGCAGCGTTCGGGATGATGCGTAGCCAATTGGTGCGATACAGCTCACGGGCTTGCTCCGGGATGTCGGACGCGGGGAAGAACAGCCCGTTGAACAGCTCCATGGACGGTGCGGAAGCTTCGGCGATCACCTGGCCATGGCCTTCGTCTTCGAAGCGGTAGATGAGCACCCGGTCGTAACCGGTCATGGCCTGGATTTCATTCACGCTGATTTCGTACAGCGCTTGCAGGGTTTTCGCCGACTGCAAGCGCTGCAGCATTTTGCCCAGGTCACTGGTGCGACCATTCAGCGCCCTTGGGCGGAAATCCTTGAGCAGCGGTTCGAACTCCAGTACCAGCACCTGCTGATGGCGATGCAGCAGGCCTTCGAATTCCGCACCGTTAAACGTGACGTGCAAGGGCGGCGCATCGAAAAACGTATTGTTTTGCGCCATGTCGGCAACCGCCTTGGCGCGCTCTACGCCTACCAGCGTGTGCAGTGGCTGGCCAAGCAACGCTTCGGCGGCATGGCCGAACAACGTGGCGACGTTGGCGCTGACCTGGATGATGTTGAGGTCCGGCTCCGACAACGTCAGCAGTACACCGTGGGGCTGGATGGCGCCGGGGAAACGGATGGGCTCATCGGCACAGTTGGCAAGCAGCTCTTCAAAATCTTCGGGTTTCATAGCAGTACCTCCTGGCTGTCGAGCCATTGCTCAAAGCAGCTGAATGTTGATCGGGCAGCGTCCACGGCGCGCTGTTTGGCTGGCGCGTCGAGTGGCTGGTCGCCCAGGTAATCAAGAAAGTCTTTCCAGCGTCGGCCGGTCTCTACCCCGTAGATATTGAGAAACGCACCGCCGTTGTCGGCATTCACGTTCAGGCGCTGGGTCATTTCCCGGCGCAGTACTTGGCCGCCCAGGGTCGCGCCTTCGAGTACATACAAGGCGCCCAGGCAGGCAGCGGGGGTGTCGAAGGTGGGGAGTTCAAGGCAACGGGGCAGGGTGTCGACAGCTCGGTCATCCAGGCCTAGGGCATTGAGATCACCTAGCAGCGTCGGTGTTTTCACACGCAACGCGCAGTCGTAGCCATTAGGAATCAAGCCACTGGCGTACAGTGCCGACTCGACTGGCCCATAAAAACCGTAATACGCCTGGACCAGGCGCTGATACCAATCGGCATCCAGGCGCTCGGTGAAAAACGGCAGGCGCTTTTCCAGCGCTACATGCAGCAGGGCGGTACCTGTGCGCAACGCCTCCAGCAATGAGGGCGCACCAACGTCATGGGCCTGTGAATGCATTCAATGAGCTCGAGCTGTGGGCCTTTCGGCCATGAATGACGCGTGGAAATGGGCGACGATTCTACACACCTCAAAGCCTTCATCTGTACGCACAAGGCGAAAAGGCTGACCAGCGGATCAGAAAAGTCGCTCCTTGCTTCATTAATGACCGCAGCGCTTGCCGCGAAGTTCGGTTAAAGCGATGTCGCAACGCCATTAATGCATGGACAACCCCTGTTGGGTCAACGCGGTTTGCACGCATTCAATCAAATGTTCGCTGCTCCACGGCTTGGGCAGGAAGCGCACCGATCCCCCTAACTGAGCCGCCAACTTGGTGTTACCCGAGGTGAGCACCACCGGGACGCTCGGCCAACGATGCGCCACTACCCGGCTCAAGTCATAACCATTGAGCAAACCCGGCATTTGGATATCACTGACAATCAAGTCCACCGGGTCATCGCCCCGTTCCAGGTAAATCATCCCTTCATCCGCCGAAGGAAACGACGTCACCACGGCGCCGAAATCCTCCAGTACATCCACCATTAACGATCGAATGATCTCGTCGTCTTCCAACACTAAAATCGATGGCTGAGCCATGATCCTTACTCCACCATCAGGGTTCATTAAGGTGGAGTAGAACACGTCTATATAGGTTCGATTGGATATCTATGGGGCGATGGATGGTCGTTTCAGAGGTGCTATCCGGTAAAGTGCAGGGCTCGCTTCTACGTGCTCAAGGATTGATATGTTTATCCGCAACCCTTTGGTTCCAGAACTGATCTAGAAATGGAGTCCCCATGAAGTACCGTGCTTTGATGACCCTCGCCCTGACCCTCACCACAAGCCCTGCCTTCGCAGCCGGTGACGCCGAGGCCGGCGGCAAGCTCTTCACCAAGACCTGCGGCGGTTGCCACAGCATCGGCGAAGGTGCGCGAGGTGGGTTCGGGCCGGAGCTCAACGGCATCATCGGAAGGCCTGCCGGGACCACCACGGACTATCAGTACTCCGACGCGATGAAAAACTCCGGCGTGGTCTGGACGCGGGACAAACTTGCCGCCTACATCGAGGCGCCGAAGAAGGTGGTGAGCGGCACGCGGATGATCTTCTGGGGCATCAGTGATCAGGAGAAGATTGAAAACATTCTGGCGTACCTTGAGACCTTTCAGCCCAAGTGACCGTGTTGCAGGCGCGGAACATTATGTTTAAAAGCCGGTCCAGTCATCACACCTATTCACTGATAAGGACATCTCACCGTGAAACGAATTGCACTGCTCTCCCTCATTACCCTGGCCCTGTGCGCCTGCCAATCCAACCAACGCGACTCCTCGCCCAGCCTGCTCAAGGACGGCATTCAACTGCGCCAGAAAACCGTGGCCGTAGATGCGGAGCACGCCAAGGTCATCATGAAGGCCACCGGCGGCACCAACCCCGTCGAATTTGCGATCCGCCGCGAAGGCGACCCCGACCAACGCCTGGAAACCCTCGGCACTGTGATGGATACCGGTGAAGGCAAGGTCTTCAACTGGATCGCCAAGCTGAACCAGACGGTGGCGAGTGCGGGGTTCAAGCGGTTTCCACAGTTGGAGATTCAGGCGGACCCTGGCAAGAAACTCACCGTGTCCAGCTCGGCGAGAAGCCAGGGCAATGGGATTTACTACAGCTGCGGGCCGGTGATGAACACGTTCAGCCCGGAAAAGGCCAAGGTGTATTTGGTGGAGTTCCAGTTCCGGCTCAACCGTGCGGCGTGTGCGCTGCAGGTGTTTGATATTACGGATCCGGGGAATCGGGTGTTGGTTGCGGGAGAGGGGAGTGAGGTGAAGGAGGGGTAAGGGGCGAGGGGGACGACCAACCCCCCATTCGCAAGCATCTGAGATGCCTGGGGACGTTGCGGAGTTTTTTATTGGTTAGTGACAGTCTGCGCATGAAGCTGAA
>NZ_JACARN010000024.1:0-17217 GCF_013386605.1 Pseudomonas sp. IPO3749
TCAGGCTTGCGCTAATGTATCCGGGCTCCATGTGAGCGCGGTTACGCGCTCGGCCCTTGATGAGTATTCGCTCCTGTCTGTCCTTAAAAGCGCTTCAGCTTCGAAAGCTATTTTGCTTATCAGGTTCTCAGCCAGGGTATCTGCCGTTTATCGCCATCATTTACTGACGTCGCAAAAGCCGGTGGTAAAGCTGGGTCACGCGGTGAAATGCCCGTTGTAGGTGCCACCTTTGGTCAACAGCGCCCAGACGATCCTGGCCATTTTATTAGCCAGCGCACAGGCAACTTTGTTGAGTGGTTTTCGAGCCAGTAGACTTCTGGCCCAGACGCCAAGGGCGTCGTTTCGTTTATCGAATCGATAAAGCAGGGTTTGGGCACCCTGCATCAACAAGGTTCGCAAATACCTGTCCCCACGCTTGCTGATACCTAGGAGTGTGGTTTGCCCTCCAGTCGAATATTGGCGCGGCACCAACCCCAGGGACGCCGAAAAGTCTCGGGACGATTTGTACATCGAAGCGTCCCCGACATCGGCCACCAGCGCGCTAGCGATGAGGGGGCCGATGCCGGGGATGCTCTGTAATCTTTTGCCGGCGTCACTCCCGTTAACTTGCTGCTTGATCTCGATATCCAGCGCTTTGATTTCGCTGGTCAATTGGCGAATGTCATCAAGCATCCGATTAATAGCTTGGCGCAGGCGTAGAGGTAGATTGTGCTCCTCCATCAATACAGGAACCCGATCCAACGCGGCGTAGCCTGCGGGAAAGATAACGCCAAACTCCAGTAAGAATCCGTGCACTTGGTTGATCACGCCAGTACGTCGACTCACCAGTGATTTACGCAGCTTATGCACGGTCGACAGCACCTGCTGGTCAACCGACTTGACCTGTACAGAGCGTGTTCTGGGGCGTGATGCGGCTTCACAGATAGCCTCGGCATCAATGAAGTCGTTTTTGTTACCGGTGACGTAAGCCTTCACATGCTGTGGCGCAATCAGTTGGACCTGATGGCCGAGCTTGGTTATTTCTCTGGCAAGAAACTGTGACCCGCCACAGGATTCCATGGCGACTTTGCAGGGTGGAATTTGTGCAAGCAATGGCAGCAACTGGCTACGATTGAGCTTCTTGCGCAATACCTGATGGCCTTGTGCGTCTTGGCCGTGCAAGTGGAAGCTGTTCTTGCCAATGTCGATGCCTAGAATCGTTACGCTGTTCATGAGAAAGCCTCCTCAGGAAAAGTGAGAACCTCAGTAGTGTAGACCTGAGGTTCTCGCCGGGCTGACCATCTCATTANNATCCGACAGGTATTTGGGGGGCCGCCGCCACGCGCCATCCATGGCGCGGGGCGGCTAAACCGGCATCCCTGCCGGTTTACCCCCCAAATCCCTGCCGAATTCCGGCCAGCGTGTTTGACGGGGCGCCTAAGATCAAAATCAAAAACAAAGCCAGAGCTAGAGCCAGAGCTAGAGCCAGAGCCAGAGCCAGAGCTGAGTTGGATCTGCTTTTCTGTGGGAGCTGGCTTGCCTGCGATGGCATCAACTCGGTGTACCTGATGTACTGAGGTGTCTGCATCGCAGGCAAGCCAGCTCCCACATTTGAACCGAGATCGGCTTGCAATACCGGTCGGCTCGAAGGCCGCCGCGCTTTTGCTTTTGATCTGAGGCGCCCCGTCAGTGGACGACTACGCGGTGTTCGATGTGGCCGGCCGCTACACCACCAGAGTCGGCGATTACGATACTGTGCTGCACCTGACCGTCGACAACCTGTTCCTGGGGGCACCGCGTACGGCGCGGTTATCCGCCACCGTCAATTTCTGAGGCTGAGTGTTTATGCGTAATCTGTTTTTCTCCAGTGTGTGCCTGCTCTCCACCACACTGGTGGGCTGCCAGCAACAACCGCCCGCCAACGATCAATTGGACGCGGTGCTGTGGACCCAGACCTCCATCGAGCACGAGCTGATTTATCGCCAGGTATTCGCCAGCGCCACCCGCCAGTTGGACACGGCCCTGGCCGATCCGACGTGGGACGCCTTGCCCTTGCCGCCACGCAACCTCGCCGGCCTGCCGCCAGCAGTGGTGGTGGATATCGACGAAACCGTGCTCGACAACGTGCCGCTCAACGCGCGGGACATCCGCACCAACCAGGTCTACTCCTACGACCGCTGGAACACCTGGGTCGATCAGGCCAAGGCGCAGGCGCTACCCGGCGCCGTCGAGTTTTTACAGGCGGCTGACCAGAAGGGCATCACCGTCTACTACATCACCAACCGTGAACACAGCCAGGTCCAGGCCACCGTCAACAACCTGCGCCTGCGTGGCTTCCCGGTGGAACGCAACGAACAGGTACTGGCCGCCAGCACGCCGACCGGTCACTGCGAGCAGGCCGGCTATGGCAAGAACTGCCGCCGCCAATGGGTCGCCAGCCACGCCCGTGTGCTGATGCTGGCCGGTGATTCTTTCGGGGATTTCGTGCAAGCAGAACACAACACCCTGGCGGACCAGCGCAAAGCCGCCGCGCCGTACCTGGCGTGGCTGGGCCAGCGCTGGTTCCTGCTGCCCAACCCAACCTACGGCAACTGGTACAGCGCCCCCTATGGCGACCAGGAAAAACTGCCTTTCGAACGCAAGCGCCAACTCAAGCAACAGGCGCTGCACCTGGAAAACTAATGCTTGAGAGAACCCTATGTGGCCACTGGAAATCGTCGCCGTTTTCTCAACATCGCCGGCGTCTGGCTCACCGCACCACGGGCGCGCTGGTGCTGGCCTGGCAACGTGACTTGCGCAAGCAGGAGCATATAACCAAAGCGTCGGTTTACAGCGTTTAATATCATTAAACATAAGTGCATCTATCGCGTTTAAATATAAAAAACCCCGCTTGGATGCTTTTATGAACTTACGCACTGCCGCCGCCCTGAGCGTCACCCTCCTTTTGGCCAGCCCGGCCGTGTTTGCCGGGCAGACGCTGGACCGCATCACCCAATCCAGGCAATTGGTCGGCGTGTTGATGGAAAATTACCCACCGTTTTCTTTCCTCAACGAACAAAACCAGTTGGACGGCTTTGACGTCGATGTGACCAAGGCCGTGGCCGAAAAGCTCGGGGTGAAGCTCAAGCTGGAAACGCCCTCCTGGGAAGTCATTGCCGCCGGCCGCTGGAATGGCCGGTATGACGTGTGCATCTGCTCCATGACCCCCAGCGCGGCGCGCGGTCAAGTGTTCAACTTCCCGTTCGAGTATTACGCCTCGCCTGCCGTGGTGGTGGTCAATGCCGGTGACAACGCCATCCAGTCGGCGGTCGACCTCACCGGTAAAAAAGTCGGCGTGGGCAGTGCGTCCACCTACGAGGCCTACCTGGCCAAGGACCTGGTGATCGAAGGCGCCAGCAAGCCGATCGACTATCCGTTCAAGGCGGTACAAGCCGTGCCCTATGACAACGAAACCATCGCCTTCCAGGACCTCGCGCTGGGCACCGGCAAGCGCCTGGATGCAATGGTCACCAACCTGGTGACCGCCAAGGAACGCATCGAGCACGACCCACGCTTCAAAATCACCGGCGATGTGCTTTACGCCGAACCCAATGTGGTGGCCACCGAGAAAGGTGATCCGCAATGGGATGCCAAGCTGACCCAGATCCTGGCTGAGCTGAAAAGCGACGGCACGCTGGCGAAGATTTCCCAGAAGTGGATCGGCTCAGACATCACCCAATGAGTGTTTTCCCCACCCCACCCTCCACGCTGAAACCGCCGCCGGTCAAACGCGCATGGCTGTCGTTCCGGGTTCGCCTCTGGCTGACCTGGGGCGTGATGCTGTGCCTGTTCACCGGGATGTTCCTGAGCTTCGATCTGCAGTTCGCTATCGTGGCGGCCAAATGGCAGAACCTGGTCGGGCTGCACCTGTCGCCCCAAGGCTTTTTGCAGGGTGCGGCGCTGACCCTGTTCCTGTGTTTCTGCTCGATCTGGCTGTCGGTGGCCCTGGGGTTCGCCACGGCCCTGGCACGATTGTCGAGCAGTGCGGTGGCGTTCGGTATCGCCAGTTTTTACGCCTCGTTCTTTCGTGGCACGCCGCTGCTGATCCAGATTTTGCTGATTTACCTCGGCCTGCCCCAATTGGGCGTCGTGCCGGGTGCGATCAGCGCCGGGATTATTGCGTTGTCGCTGAACTACGGCGCTTACCTGAGCGAAATCTTCCGTGCCGGTATCCTCGGCGTGTCCCAGGGCCAGCGCAATGCAGCCGCGGCACTGGGCATGAGCCGCGCGGTGACGTTCTGGCAGATCGTACTGCCCCAGGCCATGCGCACCATTATTCCGCCGACCACCAGCCAGTTCATCTCGATGCTCAAGGACTCATCCCTGGTCTCGGTGATGGGCGTGTGGGAGGTGATGTTCCTCGCACAATCCTATGGTCGATCGTCCTACCGCTATATCGAAATGCTCACCACTGCCGCCGTTATCTATTGGCTACTGTCCATCGGTCTGGAGCTGATCCAGGCGCGACTGGAGCGGCATTACGGCAAGGCTTATCTCCACGGGCGCTAGCCCTCTCTTTGTCTGCAGGAAGCACCATGTCCGATCCTACCCCACTGTTATTCGGCCTTTATGAACAAGCCAGTGTCGGCTGCGGCGGCGCGCCCAGCCTGTGGACCCACCCCGCCGATGAAAGGCTGGGGATCAACACGCTCAAGTACTGGTCGAACCTGGCCCGCACAGCGGATGAAGCCAACCTCGACCTGATGTTTTTCGGTGACGTGCTGGGCTTTTACGACGTGTTTGGCGGCTCCGAAGCCATGGCGCTGAAATGGGCGGTGGAAGCCCCGGCCAACGATCCGCTGACGATCATTCCAGCCCTTGTGGCCCTCACTGAAAAGCTCGCTTTTGGCGTGACCGTCACCACCACCTACGAGCATCCGTTCACCCATGCCCGGCGCTTCAGCACCCTGGATCATTTGTCGGATGGGCGGATCGGCTGGAACATCGTCACCTCCTACCTGTCCAGCGCAGCACGTAATTTCGGCCTGGAGCAGATGATCAAGCACGATGACCGCTATGAACGCGCCGAAGAGTTTCTCGACGTGGTGTACAAGCTCTGGGAAGGCAGTTGGGCGGATGACGCGGTGATTGCCGACAAGCTGGCGCAAACCTACGCCGATGGCGCACGGGTACGGCCGATCCAGCATGCCGGCGAACATTACCGCGTTGCCGGGCCACACCTGACGTCGCCGTCGCCGCAACGCACGCCATTGCTGATCCAGGCCGGCTGGTCGGCACGCGGCCGGCAGTTTGCGGCCAAGCACGCGGAGTTGGTGTTTATCGCCAAGTCCAACCCGCTGGAAATCCGCCAAGGCCTGGAAGACATCTGGCGCCAGGCCCAGGCCCGTGGCCGACGGGCCGCCGATGTGAAGTCACTGACCGTGCTGCGTATCGTCACCGCGCCCACCGCCATCGAAGCTCAGCAAAAATACGACGCCCTGCAAAGCAACTATCACCTGCAGGCACAGCTGGTGAGTTACGCCGGCGACACCGGCATCGACATCAGCCGCTACGCCGACAACGAAGCGCTGTCGACCCACACCGAAGGCATGACCTCCTACGTGATGAGGCCCGATGGCAGCGGCAAACCCCTGACGGCCGGTGAAGTGCGCCAGCGCTTTGCCAATGTCACCCGTGGCAGCGACCTGATCCTGGTCGGCACCCCGGAGCAGATCGCGCAAAAGATCGAGGAGCATGCGCGTATCTCAGGTACCAGCGGCTATATGCTCAACCCGCTGATCAGCCCCGGCTCGCTGAATGACTTTGTCGAGCACGTGATCCCGGCCCTGCAAAAACGTGGCCTGTACCGCACCACCGCGCAAACCGGCACGCTGCGCTCGCGTCTGAGCGTCGATGGCAGCGATCGCCTGCCACCCTCGGCCCATGGCGCGTCGTTCCGCTTTGCGTAAAGCCTGCGTGGGATCAGGTGACCTGCGCCAACCGTCCCGGAATGTCCGCCAACAAACTGCGTGTGTAGTCAGTACCCGGTGCGCTGAAAATCTGCTCGCAATCGCCTTGCTCCACCACCCTGCCCGCGCGCATCACCACCACATGATCGGAAATCTGCCGCACCACTGCCAAATCGTGAGAGATAAACAAGTAGCTCAACCCCAAGCGTTCCTGCAACTGCGCCAGCAATTTCAAGATCTGCCCCTGGATCGACGCATCCAGCGCCGACAACGCTTCATCCAGCACCAGTAACTGCGGTTCCAACGCCAGCGCCCGGGCAATCGCCACTCGCTGCCGTTGCCCACCGGACAACTCCACCGGTCGACTGCCCAGCATCCGCGCCGGCAACTCAACCTGTTCCAGCAAGGTCGCCGCGCGCTGCCGACGCCAGGCGCGGTCGCCAAGGTCAAAGGCCTGCAGCGGCTCGTTGATGATCTGCTCCAGGCTCAACCGTGGGTTCAACGACGCATAGGGGTTCTGATAAACCACCTGGATCCGTCGTCGCAAGGCCAGCCAATCGCGACGTGAAACACGGCTGATGTCCTGCCCCTCAAACACCACACTGCCGCTGTCCAGCTGCTCCAACCCAAGAATCAACCGAGCGGTGGTGGACTTGCCCGACCCCGACTCACCCACCAGGCTGGTGGTGCCATGGCGTGGCAGGTGGAAGGACACATCCTCCACCGCCAACGGCGCCGGATGGCGCCAGGTGGAGAAGTCCTTGCGCAATCCCTGCACCGTCAACAACGGCGTTTGATCCGCTGGCACCCCACTCACTTGCCTGCGACGCTGCACCAACAGGCTCGGCGCCGCCTGCAACAGTTGCCGGGTGTAAGCGTGCTGGGGTGCCTGGAAGACCTGCCGGGCCTCACCGGTTTCGACGATACGCCCCTGGTGCATCACCAGCAGTCGGTCCGCGCGGTCCAAGGCCACGCCCAAATCGTGGGTGATCAGCAACACGGCGGTGCCGCGCTCGCGGGCCAGGCTTTGCAGGCGGTCGAGGATCTGCCGCTGCACCCCCACATCCAGCGCGCTGGTGGGTTCGTCGGCGATCACCAGCGGGGGGTCATTGGCCAAGGCGATGGCGATCAGCACGCGCTGGCGCATGCCGCCGGACAATTGATGGGGATACCCGCGCGCCACCCGCTCAGCGTCTACCAGGCCAACTTCACGCAACAGGTCCAGGCTGCGTCGGCGCGCCAGCGGTTTGGGCACGCCATGCAGGGTCAGGGCTTCCACCAGTTGCTGGCCGATGCGTTTCACCGGATCAAGGGACAGCGCCGGATCCTGCGGCACAAACCCCACGCTACGCCCGCGAATGCTTTGCCACTGGCGTTCAGTGGCGTGGGTCAACGCCTGGCCCGCGAGAAGGATGCTGCCCGATTCGATCTGCGCATTACTCGCCAGCAAGCCCACCAGCGCCGCAGCGGTGGTGGATTTGCCGGAGCCGGACTCTCCGACAATCGCCAGGATCTCACCGGTCTTGAGTTGAAAATCGATACCCGCCACACCTTCCGTTCGCCCGTCTTGACCGTGGTAGGCGATGCGCAGGTTGCGTACGTCCAACAACATTTGCTCGCTCATCGTGTCGCTCCTTGATCCTGTTGCAACGCCCGCGCCAGTTGGTTGGCCGACACCACCACCGCCGCCACTACCAGGCCCGGCAGGCTGGTGTACCACCAGGCGGCAATCATGTAGTTGCGCCCTTCGGCCACCAACAGGCCCCATTCGGGTTGCGGCGGCGGTGCGCCAAAACCAAGAAAGCTCAAGGCCGAGACCGACAACACCGCACTGCCAAACTCTAATGCGGCCAGTGCCAACACCGGCGCGCTGGCGTGCGGCAGGATATGCCGGGCGATGAGGGTCCACGGCCCCACACCACAGGCAGAAGCGGCCTCGACAAAGGTACTGGCGCGCCAACGCAGCACCTCGCCGCGCACCAGGCGCGCAAACGTCGCCACCGACGATAAGCCCACCGCCAGGGCAATGTTCACCGTTCCAAACCCCAGTACCGTGATCACCGCCATGGCCAGCAACAGCGCAGGGATCGCCATCAGCACTTCCACGCAGCGCATCAGCACGGCATCGACCCAGCCGCCGAAAAAGCCGGCCAGCACGCCCAGCACAATGCCGCTGAACAAGGCGATCAACACCGCCAACAACGTCGCGCGCAATGACAGGCCAGCGCCATACACCGTGCGGCTATAGAGGTCGCGCCCAAGATGGTCAGTGCCAAACCAATGGGCCGTGGACGGGCTTTGCAAGGCATTGGCCGGCACACCGAGCAGCGGATCGAACTGCGTGAACAGCTGCGGCCATAAGGCCCAGCCCAACACCAGCAGCAATACGATCACGCCCAGCGGCAGCAGCGGACGCCTGCGCAATACGGTGAAATAACGCGGCCGTGGCAACACGGCAGTCAAGGCAAGGCTCATCGTGCAGCTCCGCGAATACGTGGGTCGAGCAGTGAGTACAGGAGGTCCACCAGCAAGTTGACGGTGATAAAGATCAGCGCCGCCAACACCACCACACCCTGCACCACCGGGATGTCCTGGCTGCTGACCGCGCCTTGGGCCAGGCGCCCGATACCTTCGCGGGAGAACACGGTTTCGGTGACCACGGAACCGGCCAGCAGCGAGCCGACAATCACCCCGCTCAGGCTGAGGATCGGAATCACGGCGTTGTGCAGCACATGGGTCAACAGCACACGCAATGGACTCATACCCTTCGCGCGCAGGGCGTCCACAAAGGGCAAGCGCGAAGTGGCGGCCAGCGAGCGCGCCAGCACCTGGGCGATCACGGCACTGGTGGGAATGGCCAGTGTCAGCGTGGGCAGAACCAACGAAGCGAGGCCCTGATTACCCATCGCCGGAAACCAGTGCCAGCCAAAGGAAAACCACTGCAACAGCAACAAGCCCACCCAGAACGTCGGCAGCGACACCGCTACCGCTGGCAACCCGAGTAACAAGTCCCGCAACCAGCGCTGGCGCGTCAGGCTGGCGACCAGCGCCAGCCCAACGCCCAACACCAACGACACCAGCAATGACACCAGCGCTAACGCCGCCGTCTTCGGCAGCGCCTCGGCCAACGACGCCGACACCGGCTGGCCACTCTGAATCGAGTCACCAAAATCCAGTTGTACCGCGTGCCACAGCGCGATGCCGTACTGCACCACCAGCGGCTCGTCGAGGTGATACTGCGCGCGCAGTGCTGCCACTTGCTGCTGATTGACCGTGGTCTGCTCGCCGTTCTGATTGAGGATGATGCTCACGGGGTCACTGGGCAGCGCGTACAAAATCACGAACGACAGGCTGAACGCAGCCCACAGCACCAGCAGCGCCTGCCCGCCCCGGGCCAACAGGTAGAACCCCGCGCCCTTCATGGCTGCAACCAGGTGTCGAAGAATTGCAGCCGCGATGACGCTTCGTAATGCAGGCCGTGCACGTGCTTGCCGTGGGCCAGGACGGTGGCCAGTTCCACCAGCGCGATCGCGTGACCGTCGCGCAGCAACCGCTCACTGGCCTGGTCGATCAAAACCTGACGCTTCGCGCTGTCGAGGGTTTCGGAGGACTCGCGCAACAGGCGGTCGACTTCGCTGGGTTCACGCTTGTTGATGTTGTAGCCCTGGGCGTAATACACCGTACGCAGTACGTCCGGATCGGCGCGCGTGAGGTTGAGGAAACGCACGCTGAAATCTCCACTGGCCTGGATTGCGGTGACCTGGCTGATGGTGGATTTATTCAGCTGGAAGTCGATGCCCACGCCCTTCAACTGCTGCTGCACGAGTTCCAGGATCGGCGTCTGCTGCCAGTAATCCAGGCGGAACGACAAGCGCTTGCCGTCCTTGACCCGCACCCCATCGGCGCCCACCTGCCAGCCCGCTTCATCCAACAGTTTGCGTGCACCTTCGGGGTCGTAGGCCAGCAGGCTGGAGAGATCGCGGTACAGCGGCGTGCTGCTGGCCAGTAACGCGGTGGCGGGTTTCTGGTAGCGCGAAATGATGCGCTGCAACTCGGCTCGATCAATTGCCTTGCTCAGCGCCTGGCGCACCTTGATATCGGCGAACAACGGTGTCGACTCATTCAGCGCCAAGTTGAAGACCACCCCCGGATTGGCACGGGTCAGCAGCACCAGGCCCTGGCCTTCGATGCTCGGTTCATCCTGCGGCGCCACGCTGGTGTTCACCTCGATTTGCCCGGACGCCAGGCTGCCCAGGCGCACGCCGGATTCGGGAATGATCAGGAATTCGATGCCGTCCAGCCACGCCTTGCCCTTATGGGCCGCCAGGGACGAACCCCAGGCGTAGTCTTCACGACGGGTCAGCGAGACCTTCTGGTTATGCACAAACGACTTGAGCACAAATGGCCCCGAGCCGACCAATTGGCCCTGGCAGCGCTCGCCGGAAGGCAGCGCCAGGTTCGCCGGCGACAACAGCCCCAAGGTCATGGTCGAAGTGGCTTGCAGGAATTGCGCATTGGGTTGTTCGAACTCGACGACCACGGTGTGGCTGTCCGGCGTGTCGATGCGCTTGAGCCCGGCCAGGTAGGTCGAGCCCAGGATCGACCGCGCGCCCAACGCCACAATGGCGTGCAGGTTGGCCTTGACCGCCGCCGCATCCACCGCCGCACCGTCACTGAACGTCGCGCCCTGACGCAACACAAAAGTGAAGCGCCGCGACTCTGCATCCACGTCCCAGCGTTCGGCCAGCCACGGTACGATTTCACCCGTGACCGGGTCCTGGTCGGTCAAGGAGTCCACCAACTGACGCCCCACATTCAGCGCCGTGTTGTTACCCGCCTGCTGCGGGTCGACACATTGCGGGTCGCCGTCCAACGCCACGCGCAGTGTGCCTCCGCGCTGAGGCTTGCCGGCTTCGGCCTGGGTGACCTTGTCGGATGGCCCGCCGCACGCCGCCAGCAACAGCGCCAGCATCGCGACTGAAAGCGGCTTCATGAACGCGCCCCTTGATGACGGTTGGTGATGTACGGCAAGCCGAGATTCTCGCGCAGCGTCTGGCCCTGGTATTCACGGCGGAACAAGCCCCGGCGCTGCAACTCCGGCACCACGCCGTCGGCAAAGTCGGTGATGCCTTGATGCAAACCGGAGAACATCACGTTAAAGCCATCGGCGGCACCGCGTTCGAACCACTCCTGGAAGTCATCCGCCACGCTTTGCGGCGTGCCGATGAGGATGCGATGCCCACCGGCCGTGAGCTTGTTGAACAGCTCACGCACGGTCGGGCGTTCGCGGCGGATCAGGTCGAACACCAGTTTCTGCCGGCTTTTATGGGTGTTGGTGTCGAACTGTTCGGGTGGCAACGGCACCAATGAATCGAATGGCAACTCCGACAGATCGAAACCCAGGCTGGTAAAGCGCGAAATGGAACTGAGGAAGGCTTTCGGGTCTTGCAGCTCCTGCAATTGGTCGTACTTGGCCTGGGCTTCGGCCTGGGTGCGACCAATCACGGTGGACACCCCCGGCAGCACTTTCAGGTGCTCGGGGTTACGCCCCAAACCGGCGGCGGTTCGCTTGATCTCCTGGTAGAACGCCTGGCCCTGCTCCACCGTGTGTTGAGCGGTGAAGATCAACTCCCCAGCCCGCGCTGCCAGACGCCTGCCGGCATCGGACGAGCCGGCCTGGGCAATCACCGGATAACCCTGCACCGGGCGCGCAGCATTGAGCGGGCCTTGCACCTGGAAGTATTTGCCGTGGTGGTTGAGCACCTGCAACTTGTCGGTATCCAGCCACTGCCCGGAGGCTTTGTCCTGGATAAACGCGTCGTCGGCCCAGCTGTCCCACAGGCCGGTAACCACGTCGTAGAACTCTTCGGCACGCTCATAACGGTCGGCATGCCTGATGTGGTCGTCGCGGTTGAAATTCTCGCCGCCGCCCAGGGAAGTCACCAGGTTCCAGCCCACCCGGCCACCGCTGAGGTGGTCGATATTGGCGAACTTGCGCGCAATGTTGTACGGCTCGTTGTAAGTGGTGCTCGCGGTGGCGATCAAGCCGATACGGCGCGTCGCCAACGCCAGCGCCGGCAGCAGCACCAAGGGGTCCCAGCGCACACTGTTGGGGCCGCGCGCCAGGGCCAGCGGGTCGAGGTCGACGTTCACCGTGTCATTGAAGAACAGCGCATGAAAACGCGCGGCCTCCAGTTTCTCGGCGATCCAGCGGTAGTGCTCGAAGTCGCGGAACGAGTCGCTGGCGGCACTCGGGTGGCGCCACGCGGAACCCATGATGCCGGCACTGGGGATGAAGGCGCCGAGCAGGATTTGTCGGTCTGGTTGGCTCATGTCGCAGTCCTCATCAGAAAGTGTAGGTGGCGCGGGTGTACCAGAACGCACCGTAGGGATCGAACGGCGAGATGCTGCCGAATTTCGGAAAGCCGTTGATATCGCCTTGGGGGAAGGCGTTGTTGTCGGCCTTGACGTTGAGGATGTTGTTGGCGCCCACCGCCAGGTTCAGCGCTTTGGTGAAGTTGTAGGCCACTTCCAGGTCGGTCAGCCATTTGGCGCCGTAGGTCACGTCATACGCGGGGTTGGTGTCGCGGGCGATGACCTTGTCGTAGCGGTTGACGGAGGCGTTGATGTCGAAATCGTCGACCTTCCAGTTGGCACTGAGGATCAGCTTGGTCTTGGGGTTGGCCACGGTCAGGTAACCCTGGGCCACGCGGTCGAACAGCACCAGGCTGCTGCCCACGGCAGTGAGGGCGGCCGGCGTCGATTTGATGCTGTCGATCGTGGTTTTGTTGTAGTTGGCTGCCACACCATATTTGACGGTACCCAGGGCGCCGTAGTCGACGCGGTAGTCGGTGACCAGGTCGATGCCGCGGGTGGTGGTGTCGGCGGCGTTGGTGAAGTACTTCACCCGGTAGCCGGGACGGTAACCGTTGGCCTGCAAGATCTGGTCGACGCCGCTGCCGAACAGAAAGCCGGTCTGGGCGATGCGGTCGCTGATCTCGATCTGGTAGGCGTCCAGGGTGATGTTGGCTTCCGGCACAGGCTTGTACGCAAAGCCGATACTGATGTTGCGCGACTTCTCCGGCTTCAGGTCTTCTGCGCCAAGGGCCTGGGCAAGCGGCGAATCGACGCGCACCGACTTGGCTTCGACGAATTGCGCGACACCATTGACGGTGGTGTATTGGTTGGCGGTCTGCGCATACACCGACTGCGACAGCGACGGTGCCCGGAAGCCGTTGCTGAGCGTGCCGCGCAGGGCGAATTCCGGGGTGAAGTCATAACGCAACGAGAGCTTGCCGCTGCTGGTGTTGCCCGAGCTGTCATCGTAATGCTCGAACCGTCCCGCCACGCCCACGTAGAATTTTTCGGTCGGGTTGAGGCCTACGTCCACATAGCTGGCGTAGCTGTTGCGGCTGGCCTGGCCTTCGTCTTCCGGGGTCAGGGTGATCGCGCCCTGGGCACCTACCGCGCCGGGTTGCCCCGCCAGTGGGCCGCTCGGGTAAACGTAACCGCCATTGATGTAGGACAGAGGGTTGCCGGACTCGGTCTTGTAGCGCTCATGCCGGTGTTCAAGGCCTGCCGACACCTGCAATGGCTTGCTCAAGCCGACTTCAAAGGCGCGGGTCAGGTCGAGGTTGTTGGTCCACTGGTCGAAGTAGTTGGTGTAGGTGGTGAAGTGCGTGGGGCTTGACGGGCCGAGGGAAGCGTTGAGGGTCTCATCCGCGCCGGCCACCCCCTTGTCACGGCCGAACGTCGAACTGAGGTCCCAGTTCCACTCGGCGATTTTGCCTTTGCCCCCGGCGGCGACTTGGTAGTCGGTCTCGCGCAGGGTGTAGAACGGCGCGGTGCCGTCGGGGTAGATCGACGCAATGATGTTGGTCGAGTTGGGCCGCCGGTAGTTCTGCCCGCCCCGCGCATCACGGTTGCTGAGGGTGGAGAACGAATACAGGGTCACATCGTCCAGCGGCAATTCGGCGTTGTAGGCGACGTTGATCGCCTTGATTTTCGGCAGGCCGTTTTTCTGCACATCCTTGTCGTTGGCCTCGCGCGGATCGGCGGAGCCGTCGGGCTGGCGATAGTAGAACGCGCCGGTCGCATCCCGCGCGCGCACGGCGGTCTGCTGGGACTTGGCGTCCAGGGACAGGTTGAAAAAGCCGTCGTTGGGCAGCGCAAAACCATTGTTGAGGGTCTGGCGAATAGTGCCGCCATCACCCTTGGTGTACTCGCCGTAGGAGGTGCTGACCGAACCGCCATTGTCGTTCTGCTTGAGGATGATATTGATCACCCCGGCAATCGCATCCGAGCCGTATTGCGCCGAGGCGCCATCGCGCAGCACTTCAATATGGTCGATGGCGCTGACCGGGATCATGTCCAGGTCCACCGGGTTGGTGCCGTAGGCCGCCGTCGAGTCGAGGTTGATCACCGCGCTGTTGTGACGGCGCTTGCCATTCACCAGTACCAGCACATTGGAACCGTTGAGCCCGCGCAGGCTGTAGGGCCGCGCGATGCTGTCGTTGGACGTGCCAGAGGGACGCTGGGAAAACGATGGCAGGGTTTTCTGCAAGGCGGTGCGCAGGCTGCTGGAGCCGGTTTTTTCCAATTGCTGGGCGCTGATCACATCAATCGGCGACGGGCTGCTGGTGACGGTGCGCGCCTCACTGCCCCGGGAGCCCGTGACGATCACCGTGTCGAGCGTGTCATCAGTGGCGGCGGCATAGGCAGGCAACAGGGTGAAGCTGGCCAGCATCAGTGGGGCGAGTTGCAACGTAGAACGGTAGGCAATGGATTTCATGGCAGGTCAACTGTTCAGAATAGGGTTGAAGTCGTCACGCCACAGCGGTCGTGCATCGACGCGTTGGCGGATCAAATGGTTTTGGTAGAACAGGTCAGCCACCTGTTGCTGGGAGTGAAGGGTGTCGGCATCGGTACCCACCAGGCGGGCGGGTCGGCTGCGCTGCTGGAACTGGCGCAGATACAGGGCGCGATCGATACCGGTCAGCGCTTCACTGCGCTCGGCCCAGCGTTCGGGATGGGCGTTGACCCAGGCCCAGGTGGCTTGCTCACGCCGCAAGAAATCGCCTACCTGGCTGCGGCGTCGAGGGTTGGCCAACACCTGTTGCGTGGTCGCAATCACGTAGTTGCCGGAGTAGTAGCGGCTGACGTCCGCCAGCAGCTCGCCATCCATTTGGCTGGTGGCCTGCAACGCGCTGATGCCACCCGTGGCGATGGCATCCACATGACCGTTGCGAAACGCGGTGAGCGCGTCCTGCATGGGCAGCGGCACCGCCGTCACGTCGGCCAGGGACAGGCCGTTCTGATGCAGCAGGTTCAACACGAAATAGTGCGTGTTGGTAGCCCGCACGTAGCTGATGGTCTTGCCTTTGAGGTCCTGGACCGTGCGAATACCACTGCCCTTTTTCACCACCAGGCGGGTGTCGTTCTGGTCGCCCTGGTAGACCGCCACCAGCGCAATCGGCACCTGGGCAATCGAGGCGAAAATCGGTGGGATCTCGCTCATGAATGCATAGTCCAAGTGACCACTGCGCAACGCTTCCAGCACCAGGTTGCCGCCGCTGACATCCACCCATTCCACCGGGTATGGCGTGTCCGCCTGACCGGCGTCGGCGAGAAACGAGGCCGCCGTGCCTTTGTAGCGCCACACACGCAGCGGTTCGACAGCCTCGGCCTGACGCCCCAGCAGGGCACCGGCCGCAAGAACGCCACTGGCCCGCAGCAATTGCCGACGAGAGAGGGAATGCATGGGCGCGCCTCAGTTGAACAGGTCGGGTTCTTCGGTGCGGATCTGATCCCACAACGGCAAGAAGTTGAGCCAGGCGAAAAACTCGTGCCGCGCCTTGTCGAGCCCCTCCTCCAAGGCATCCGGCGCAGGAATCAGCGGCGTCCCGGCCGAATGCGCCAGCAGGTGCACACGGGCGGTATCTTCGGCGAGGATAAAACGCCACGCGGCGCTTTCCACGGTCTCACCGGTGACCCACAGGCCGTGGTTCTGCCACACCAGCAGGTTGTGTTGGCCGAAGGTCTCGACAAAGGCCTGGCTGACGATGTCGCGATCCTGCTCCAGCGCCCCGCTGGCGGTGCGCAAGGCGTGGCGCGGGAAGATCACCTGGTCCCCCAGAAACGCGCCAGACTCGGCGGTGATCGGGTCGAACAGGCGGCCCAACGACGACCAGACCCGGCCATGAAAACCGTGGAAATGAGCGATGCCCACCACCTCCGGGCGCGCCTGCTGCAGGTCGTGGTGCAACTCCAGGGCGCTGGTGTTCAGCAGTCCTTGGCCCTCCACCACTTGGCCTTGGCTATCGACCCGCAGCAAGTGGGAGACCGTGATTTGCGAGAACGGCACGCCCAAAGGGTTGATCCAGTAATGCTCCGGGTGCACCGGGTCACGGGCGGTGAAGTGGCCCGCTACACCCACTTCGAAACCCAAGCGCCCGAACAGACGATAGGCCGCGGCGAGGCGTTGTTTGCGGTGCAGGCGTTCCTGCAGGGGATCGTCGTGCCTGGGCACGGCGCGCAGGGCCAGGCGGTTGTTGTCGTAGGGCAAGGTGTAGATGGTTTGCGGGAATAGCTCTGCGTGGCTCATGACGGGTGCATCCTGATCTTTTTTTAGGCGAACGAAACCGTGGCTCGGCGGGACCGGCAACGAAAACGCAAGGACGGTGTGGCGGTGGGGAAAGCGGTCAGGTCGTCATGATCAGGGGGGCCCTCGCAGGTGGGTGTGGTCAGTGCTCTCCTCCACCATGCGAGGGGTCGGGTCGAGTGTGGTGTCTCTGTACTGAAAGGTATTCGTCTAAGAAACGCCTGTAAAAGTCTTTGTAGTCATATGCTAATAATCAGGTTTTTTTAATATGATTGGCTTGTATGATGAGGTAATTGCATTTTTAGATGAGGGGTGGATCCGTTTTTTGGGTAACGGCGGCTTGTGGTTCCGCCCTTACGGCGGTCACTTTGGAAAAGAGCCGGAATGCCGGCCCAGCCCAAAGTAACCAAAGGGTTCTTGCCCCAACACTCGGTACCTCGCCTAGGCTCGGTATGCCCGTAATCCGACAGTGATTTGGGGGGCCGCCTAAGATCAAAATCAAAAACAAAGCCAGAGCCAGAGCCGATTGATATCTACCTGATGTAGGAGATCAAAATTGTGGGAGCGGGCTTGCTCGCGAAAGCGGTGGATCAGTTAAAGATGTAATCGCTGACACGCCGCCTTCGCGAGCAAGCCCGCTCCCACATTTGAACCCAGACCGGCTTCAAGAAACCGGTCGGCTACCAGGCC